>JAYELX010000095.1:0-4833 GCA_034717875.1 Chloroflexota bacterium
GGATTGACCGATTGCGAAACCCCAAATTGAGTAGCAAACCTCATCCATCCCCTGTCCCCATAGGTGTTAATTTAAGACCTGACAGGTTTCCAAAGATGCTTTTGAGATGAGATTTCGACCGTTTTAGCGTGTGTTTTATTTTGAAAACACATCCGAAACCCTGTCAGGTCTGGGCTATGGTTCCTTAAGTTAACACTTATGCCCCCTGTCCCCGCCTATAGAGAGGGAGGGGGAAACGCTGTTCCGTTCGTAGGAGTAGGTCGGGATTCTATTCCCGCCGTATGCTGGACTAAAGTTCGAAGGGGGAAACTACATCCTTTCCAAATTTCTCACGCAGGGATTCAAGCCCTTCCCGTTGGGATGCCAAAATCTGCCAAAATTCTTGGGGCATTCCATCTTCGCTCTGGTAGAGTTCTTGCATACGGTCAAGCTTGTCCAGATATTTTTTGATTCGAATACTGAATTGCGCTTCGTATTCTTCACGCGAATATACACCATCTTCGAAAGCCCCATCAAAGAGAGTTTTTAGATCTTCGTACTTGGGGATGAAACCAATCGGCGTCGAGACAGCATCGTACTCGCCGTGAATACGCCCTTCCGCCCATAAGAACCAAACTTTTTTATCGGTCTTCGCGTTCAGGTAGCGACCGTCTTCCCCTTTGAGGAAATAATTCGTGGCGAACACTCTAGGACACTGCTTCAACTTGCGTCCAAACTTGATGTGATTGCCAATATATAGCGACAAGGGCACAATGACGAAGTCCATGTTGGCCATTGGGCTGGATTTCCGCTGACCGACAGCGCCCAATGTGGCAGAGGTTGTCTCCGACTCGATGGTGGCACCGATGAAGACGCCATGTTCCCAACTCAGACTCTCGGCGATGGGCACATTCGTATCTGAGTCTCTGCCGCCATAGAAAAGCCCCGAAATGGGGACCCCTTCCGAGTTGTCGATGTTCTCATCGGCGTTGTCCAACTCGCTGATGCGTAATGTGAAGCGGGCGTTTGGGTGCGCGAGGCTGATCTCTTTTCCGGCCTCATCCTTTTGGCCCTCATGCCACTCGCCAGCATGGTTGTATCCACGTTGGGGAATATCAGTAGCCTCTCCCATTCCCAGCCAGTAGGGTTCTCCATCCTCACTGGTCAGGACATTGCTGAAGATCAATTCTTTGGGTTCATTGATGGCTTTATAAATCAGCGGGTCATCTTTTGCATTGACATCACGGATAATGCCAAAAACGCCTCGCTCTATGTTGACGCCCCGCATTTCGCCATCATCCCCCTCCCGCAAATAGGCAATATCATCGCCAACGATGGTGGCACCAGGCAGCATGGCCGTAGAAGTTTTTCCACATGCGCTCGGATATGCTCCAGCAAAATATGTCTTTCGGCCGCTGTCTAACGGGTAGAAAGCGGATATGAACATGTGCTCGGTGAGCCAGCCTTCGTGATTGGCACGATAGATTGCCAGACGCAGGGCCAATTTTTTGCATGCCAGAGAGTTGCCCGCGTATTGGTTGTTGATGGATAAAACCCGGTTTTCTTGAGGGTCAATATAAATGCGACGTTTATCTACGTTTATGGTTGTGTTGCGTTCGCTTAGCTGCCCAGCACTGTGCCAAAAATAGAAGAAGTCGTCCTTGTCTTCCAATCGCTTGAATTCCTCGTATCCCTGACGGTACAAAATATCTTCGCTGTGGGCCACATAGAGCGAATCGGTGATTTGGAGAGCACGAATCGAAAAACGCGATTTTGTCGGCCCCAAACAGAAAAAGCGCACGATCATGGTTTTTCCCTGCATGGCTCCATCCATGAAGCCGAATACCTCTTCCAAGCCCGTTTCACGCTCGACAACGTTAAGGCCGCGGCTCAATTTCTGCCCGGCGGGCAGGAGCGTGGCTGTGTGCGCCTTGTCACGAGCCTGATCGAAATATCCATCGTAATGGATGGTGTGCCCTTGCGTGGCTAGTTTCTTTTCTTCCCCATAATCGATGGCGAGTTGTCGAACTTTAGCAACATCGCCCGGCGAATCATCGAACACCATCACCTTTTCCGGTTTCATCAAAGCAATAGCATCGTTGATAACTTCATAGACCTTTGGGTTCTCCAAAGCATCCAATTTTGTTTTATCTGTGGTGGAGATTTGATCTGAATACATATTTACCTTCCTCAAGACTCATTCTTCTTATCAATTCAGTAATGTAGGGCAAACGTTTATAGATTTGAACATGCAATCTAAACTTACCCACGCGATAGTGAATGTCTCTCGACCGAACGGGGCGGGTGCTCGCGACCTGTGGAATAGTATTGTCTTTGCTAGCCGGCCTGCACCGCTCGGTCTGAGACCAGCGCTATCCGGTGTCCTAACAAACTTAATCGTATGTAGGCGGTCGATTTGATCTGAACACATATTTACCTTCCTCAAGACTCATTCTTCTTATCAATTCAGTAATGTAGGGCAAACGTTTATAGATTTGAACATGCAATCTAAACTTACCCACGCGATAGTGAAGGTCTCCCGACCGAACGGGGTGGGTTCTCGCGACCTGTGGAATAGTATTGCCTTCGCTAGCCGGCCTGCACCGCTCGGTCTGAGACCAGCGCTATCCGGTGTCCTATATTCGCATAAGCAAAAAGGGCATCGTTCGAGCATTGATGCCCTCGGGCGCGCTGATTGAATTTTCAACACGCTGCCGCGAACTCACTCGGATTGGTCGCATTTTTCCTGTGCGGCCAAAATGAGTTCCTGATATTGAGTATCACCAGTATAATCGAAAGCCTGCTGATAAACCTCATCCGCATCGCACCACTGCCCCGTTGACTCTAAAGATTCTGCATAACCAACCAGGGCGTCCACATATCGCTGTGAGGCTGTCCAACCTGAACCATCATGCAGATTAGGCGTCATAGAAACAACTTGCTCGAAATATTCAATCGCCTTCGGCCAGTTCACATCCCAGAAACTGGCACCTGTAATATAGTAACGCGCCCAAGTTCTCCAGCTATCAGCTTCTGTATCCAAAACTCCGAATCTTTCCGCTAAAGTTAAATCGTAGATGCCGCCTTCCAAATCTCCTAAACCGATCTTCTTTATACCGCGCTGACGCAGAGACAAATACAAGATGCCATCGATATCAACAGATCGATAATCAGGGTTTTTCTTGCGGAGTTGTTCCAGCGTCTCGATTGCCAGGCCCCATTCTTCATTGGCGACATGAGCCTCAGCCTGAGCAAAAAGATCCTCTTCGGCACGAGAATCGGGTGTGGGGGTTATTGGTGCAGCGGTTGGGATCGGTGCTGGGGTGGGGGTAGCCGTAGCATTAAGAATGATGAGCACATCGGCTAATTTTTCGGTTACACCAGGATAGTCAGGGACCAGGCCAATGACGTATTCAAATCGTTGTCGCGCCACCTCGTAACGGCCAGTTTCCATATCCTGAAGCCCAAGCTCAAATTGCTTTGCACCAGTCACCCAAATCTGTTCGGCCTCGAGGGATGTGCGTTGCTTAATCCCTTGCCGATAGCCCATAAGCCCACTCAACCCAAGAATAAGAATAATGCCAAGCAGCACCCCGCCTATCCAAATCCAGTATCTGCGTTTACGCTTTTTGGAAGGCGGCATGCTAATTGTTTGCTCAACATTGACCGGGGACGTATCCTCCTCTGTTGGAGGGGTTATTTTAGTTGGTTGTGTTTCTTTTATTTCATCATTCATAATAGACCCAATTCTAATGCGGAACTCGTAAAACGTAAAGCTATCAATTTTTGACCATCGAATTAATTCAAGGCTGGTTTGCAAAATCCACCTGCGTGGATTAGCGAATTAATTCGCCGCCAATCGACACGGGTCGGTTTCGCGGGGCAGCCTCGAATTCCAATAGGGGCAATTGCCTATGGAAAATAATTATCTATCCAAGGGGTAGCGATGGTCTGGCCATAGGCCCGCTATAGGCGTGACCGAGCGATGTGGCGCCCCCGTTCGGGCGGGAGGCCTTCACTATCCGCGTTTAATCAAATTTGAAACGCTAATGCAATTGCCCTGGAATTCCAATTGATTATCCTCTTATTTTTCGAGAAGATACTATAATTGGGTGATGTTTATATAGTAAATGGTGATTCCAGGTGACAGTCACCTGGCGCAAAATTTTTATCAATCACTTTTTACCCCTATCTATAATTATATCTATACTGGCCTGCATCTGGCCTAAGCAAGCCAACCACCCACAAATTCCCAAAGCCCCGTTCGAGAATGCTCCACAATTTTCTCAAAGGAGTCACAATCTGCAAATGCCAAATTTCAAATTTTACCATCCCATCGAAGTGCGTTACAGCGATCTGGATCCGCAAGGCCATGTCAACAACGCCCGCTATCTCACCTTCATGGAGCAAACGCGCATCTCATACGTTCGCAACTTGGACGTTTGGAAAGGCGGCTCGTTTCTAGACATTGGTGTGATCATGGCCAACGTTCAGGTTACATTCAAAGCTCCAATCATCTGGGGCCAACCAATCCGCGTAGGAATGAGAATTGCCCGCCTGGGAAACAAAAGCATGGACAGCGTCTATCGCATTGAAGATGTCCAAAGCGGCCAAGCTCTAGCAGAGGGAAGCAGCGTGTTGGTGGCTTATGATTATCGTAAATCGAGCCCAATCCCCATCCCCGACAATTGGCGCACAACCATCACAAAGTTCGAAAATCTCTAAGTAAGGACAGCAATTCCCGATATTATGAAGAAGAGGCAAGACTTCGGAAGTCTCGAACGACATATTTCGCTAACAAAAAGGCATCCGAAGACTTCCGAAGTCTGGTTTTAGTCAAAACGGGAATTGCTG
>JAYELX010000096.1:0-4827 GCA_034717875.1 Chloroflexota bacterium
GGGCGCGGCTTTTGTTCGCGTGCTTTGCCAATAAGTTGTTCTTTTATTTCGATGATCATATCTGCGCTTTCTGCGATCAGCTTCAAATCTTCTTGCAGCGATTCGTGATCTAAGTCACCAGCTTGCAACTCGTCTTGCAGCCTCTCTGTTGTCATGGTGATGGGCATAGCTTTGTTGCCGATCCAGTGGATGGCCTCGGTTGTGGCGGAAGCGAGAGCTTCGTATACTTTTGTGCGCAACAATTCGGCATGGGCTTTCTTTAGGGCTTGTAGGTTGCGGGCGTTTTGAATGGCAACTGCCAGGTGATCGACCATGGTTTGCAGCATGGTGATGTCGTCTTGATTAAAAGCGCGTTCTTCGATGCTTTGAACCGTAACGGCACCAAGCACTTCATTGCCGATTATGATGGGGAGTGCCATTTCCGAGCGGGTGTGGGGTAGGTGGGGATTTTTAAAATGAATGCGCTCCTTGCCAACATCGAGGGCGATGCGCGCCTCTCCAAGCTGAATAGCGGTACCAATCATCGAGTTGCCCCCAATCTCAAGCCGATGTTTCTCGGTCAGCATTGCTTTTCCGGCTTCGCCGTAGCCAGCCCGTAAGTTGGCCCATTCGCCATTTTCATCTGACAGGAAAATACCGGCATAATAAAAACCGTAAGCTTCGCAAATGATGTCGACCATTTGCGGGAATAGTGTTTCCATTTGCAAAATCGAAGTAACTTGCTTTCCAACCTGGTTGGCGGCATTTAACAGTCTGGCGCGTCGTTCGGATTGTCGCAGCAAATCCTGATTTTGGCGGTGCAGGTGTGAGTTATGGATTGCGACGGCGAGCTGGTCGGCCATAGCTTGCAAGGCGGCAATATCATCATCGCTAAAAGCAGCTTCATCGACACTTTGCACGGTGAGGGCGCCAATGGTTTCATCACTCATAATCAGCGGCAGTGCCATTTCTGACCGAGTTTTAGGCAGGTGGGGGTTTTTGAAGTGGACAGCCTCTTCACCCACATCAAGGGCGATCCGGGCTTGATGATTCTGAATAGATGTACCGATCATCGAGTTGCCGCCAATTGCCAACTTGTGGCCTTCGGTGATCATATTCTGCCCGGCCTGATTGTAACCAGCCTTGAGTACGGCCCATTGCCCGCTTGAGCCTACCAGGAAGACACCCGCATAATAAAAACCAAATTCTTCGCAGATAATATTAACTGTTTGCTGAAGCAGTTCTGTAGGGTTCAGAATTGATGTGATACTTTTTGCAACGCGTGCGCCGGTGTGTAAGAGATCAATATGTCGTTCTGGGGTATGATAATTATTGGGAGTCATAGTTTTTCTTTAGTTCTCTGTCAATTTATTAATGAATTCTACAAGCCCTTGCTCTCTGCCTTTGACAAAATAAGAGCTTGCCCCTTCTTGAATTGCATCTTTGGCTTTGTAGACTTCGTCGTATGCAGTGAGAACGACGATTTTCAGATCTGCGTTCTTTTCGCGTAGACGGCTGAGTAGTTGCATCCCAGCACCCGGTGCGGGTGTTCCGTTGAACCCAGGCATGTTCAAGTCCAGGATAGCTAATGTTACTGGAGCGGCAGATTTTGCATCTTCGAAGGCAGCAAACCCCTCAGTGCAGTTTCCTGCTGTGATGACATCGAACCCGGCCCGCAATAGGGTTTTTTCGAGACTACGCCGGACGAGTTTTTCATCGTCAACGAGTAAAATTGTGTCCATTAAATTGCCTCCAATTGATAGATTTGCTTTGGTATTATACTTCAGGCAGCCATATAAAAAAAGTTGCCCCTTTCCCTGCTTCGCTCTCTACCCATAGCTTTCCCCGGCTTTGTTGAATTATTTGCATGCAGGCAGATAATCCTAATCCTGTGCCGCCTTGCTCGCTTTTCGTGGTGAAGAAAGAAACCCATATTCGGTCTTGGAGTTCTTTGGGAATGCCGGGGCCGTTGTCTTTTATATAAATCTCGACAAAATCAGCCTCTGCCGCTTTTTGCGCACAAACAAGGATTTGTGGGGTTTTGTGGCCTCGGAGTGCCTCGCTGGCATTTTTGATGATGTTGATGAGTACACGTCGGATTTGATGGGGATCAGCGTTAACCTCGGGAATAGAATCTGCTATTTGGAACCGTATCATCTCTCGAGTGGGGCTGCCCATCCCCTGAATCACATCAGGGATAAGGGTTTTTAGATCAATGGGTACAGATTGGCGTTGGCGCGCTGGCCCAATCAGGTCTTCTTTGATTTCGAGAATCTTTTTTGCGCTTTCCTCGATGATGTTCAGATCTTCCAGGGTGGAGTTTAAATCCAGCAGCGCGCTTAGGCGACGGGGAGAAAATTCGGATAATTTTTCTATCAGGGCGGATAGATTGATATTTTGTTGGGATGCTGCCTCGAAAATGTTTTCCAGCACCCCCTGGAAGGGAGTTTCCTTCTCCTGTGTTGGGGGAGGATCATAAAAATGTTTGGTGAGTGCAAGCGTGTGAGCGATATCTTCCTTCACGCGTTGCGCGCTTCCGGGGATGGGGGCGGCTTTATTGCCAACCCAGTGAATAGCTTCGCTTGTTGCTGTGGCAATTGCTTTCAGTGTTTTCGAACGTACAAGTTCTGCATTTGCTGCCTTTAAGTCTTGAAGCAATTGTGCATTGTTGATGGCAATTGCAACTTGATCCGCCATTGTTTGCAAGGCTGTGATATCAGCTTCCTCGAAGGCATTGATGCGCGTGCTTTGAACGCTGATGGCGCCAAGTGTTTCTCCTTGTGCAATCAGTGGCAAGGCAACTTCCGAGCGTGTGTTGGGAAGCCAGGGGTTTTTGAAGTGGCTTGATTCTCCCTCGACATCGAGAGAAATTAGGGCTTTCTTTTGCAAAATGGATTTCCCGATCATCGAATGATTGTCGATCCGCAAGCGATGTTGTTCGGCAACCATTGTATCTCCGGATTTCCCGTATCCGGCCCGCAGTTCGGCCCAATCTTTGTCTTTTGAGATCAAGAATATGCCTGAATAGTAGAGCTTGAATTCGTCTGTGATAATATCAACGGTGGACGCCAACAGCTGCTCCAAATTTAGAATTGAGGTAACACCGTGACTGACGCGGGCACCAGCTTCGAGAAGATGCTGTTTGCGTCCCAGCATTGCGATGACGTATTTGTTTTGTTTGTTGAGATACTGATTGCGTTCAGCGATTTTTGCTAGTTTTTGTACCTTTGTTTCTAGGTGTTCTACAAGTTCTTCTTGATAAGCAATAATATGCTTTTCTCGATCGTGTATCTCTTCTTGTTTACCATTAATATATGCACGAATCTGATTTGGAAATGTGTCGATATCTATCGGCTTGGTGATAAAGCCAACGCATCCAGCTACCAACGCGGCCTCACGAGCGTTGGGTGTCACGTCGGCTGTCAGGGCTACTAGAGGAACTGCGGGCATGATCTTGTGCAGTCGAGTAGCGACCTCGCGCCCACTTAGTTGGGGTAGATTGAGGTCAAGTAAGACCAGGTCTGGATGTGTATCTCGCGCTAATTCAATCCCATCAATTGGATTGGAAGCTTCGAGAATAATATAATCGTTCGATAATAACCGGCGCACGAGCATACGTGCATCAGCAGTATCTTCGATATATAGTATTTTTTGTTTCTGGATCATCGCTTTAAGGTCGTTAGCGCAAAAAAGATGTCATGGGTTTTTGAATCACGGTTCCTAATTGCAGAAATATATTATACTAAAGAAAGAAACTCTAGTCGTTGTCTTTTATTGATAAAGATGTTCCGCCGCATGCCGAAAACCGATACAAGGAGCAAAATATGAAAATATTGATAGTCTTTCCAGACACTCGAAGTGGTCGGCGTTTATTAGCTCGTCTAGAAGCGGATGGTTATGATGTTGTTCAGACTATAGATGCGAAAGATGCAAGTAAGCATTTGCAGGAAGAATTACCTCAGGTTGTGATTCTTGATTTCGATTTGGCAGGGGCTGACTTTGTCCCGAAAATACGTCAAAATAATATAAATGGATATATCTATATTATTGGGATGACATCGTCCAGTGATGTTCGTTCGAGCAGTGAGAGTTCTAAATTACTTGTTGATGAATTTATTATAAAGCCTGTCGAACCCGATGAGTTGATAGCCCGTTTGGCGGTTGTTGATCGTTATATCACCACTTTGATGAATATACGTTCGAGAGAGGATGCCCCTGAACCGCTGCGTGACGTGGTCACAGGTACATTCAGCCAAACCACCATCGAGGAGATGCTGGAGATCGAAATAAGCCGCTCGAAGAGGATGCGTTCTCCTTTTTCGTTGGCATTGATCGAGATTTGTGAGATAGAAGCCCTTCGGGAGCATCATGGTCAGGAAGTTGTTGACAGCGCGCTGGCGCAGGTCGCTCTGAAAATATGGGCAAGTGTTCGCACTTATGATTTTGTCGGACGTTGGGGGGATAATGGATTTATGCTTGTTTTGCCAGAGACGCCCATACACGGGGCTTCAATCGTGGCAAATCGTGTTCGCAGAAACGTGAACAGTGTTCCTTTGTCGTTGGCACAGGAAGACTCTATGCGCTTAAACGTTAATATCGGAGTGGTAAAATATAACCCATCAAGTTCTGTCCCCCTGCATGATTTCATTGATTCTGTAGATTGGGCCACAGCCCGCATTGATAATAGGTAACTGCTCAAAATGTTGGTGGTGTTGTCTAGCCCGCTTGAGCGGGCTTCGTAGGCTTAGCACGGTGCGTTAACGCCCGTGCGGGATTGGCTAACCGCTAATAGTGTTGATTTTATGAAGCAATTGTTGATTCTGCTAGGTTCGTAAGAACACGCCCGCT
>JAYELX010000097.1:0-4820 GCA_034717875.1 Chloroflexota bacterium
ACAGCGAGCGCTTTGCGTGCCTTGCTTTGCATGCCTTGCTTTGCATGCCTACGTCAAAGGCAACGGCAACACTCGACCGGCGCTGAGATATTTTACAAAAAGTGTTACCTTAACCGTGAACCACCCCAACAATTGAAACGTTTTGTAGGATTGGGGATGCTGCTTTTAGCAATTCTGGCCTGCAACTTAGAAGCGCAGCCCGAGCCGAAGCCTAAGTCTGGAGTTGAAACTGTTGTTGCAGCCACGATACAGGCCCAACAAGCGCAGCCACCATCCCACAAAAAACCCACACTGACATCAACACAAGCCGCCGTACCCCCGCCCCCAACGGATGCTCCACCCCAGGAGTCTCCCACCGCGACCTTGTCGCCAACGCCATCTGTACCTGTCGTCAGCGTTTCGAAAGATACCAATTGCCGCAGTGGGCCAGGTAAGGACTACGATATACTTGGTATACTCAACACATCGGAGCAAGCAGAAGTTGTCGGTAAATATCCACCGGCGGATTCTTGGATCATCCAGAATCCGGATCATGCCGGCACTTGCTGGTTATGGGGCCAGTATGCACAAGTGTCTGGGAATACTGACGATTTACCCGTGATGCAGCCGCCATCGACACCGACACCTACCTTCACACTGACACCCGAAGATGCGGTTCCTCCAACAATCGAAAATGTGTCTGCCCTGGAAGCCACGGTTTGTTACCCCGACACCTGCGGCACCGATCAATTGAGCATCAAGGCTAATATCAACGATCCATCCGGAATTGATGACGCCTACGTTAAATACCGTTTTCTCGAAGATGGGAGTGATTATGTGGGCCCGTGGCATACTGCCCCCGTGCACGATCACGCCAGCGGCGGGCTGCATGGCTTCATCATTGATGTGGCCGCTGACGCAGCCGCGGAATTGGGTACAGACAACGGCGTGATTGAATATCAAGTCTTCGCCGAGGATGGATTTGGAAACTTGGGCCATTTCCCCGCTGACCATGTCTTGGGTGTACCGATTGAGCATTGTCCGTAATGACACCTTCTAAACGTAATTACTTAAAACATTAGTGGTGCGTTGCATCTCGAAGATGCGCTGCACCACGGGTTGACCAAGAATCCCTTTGAATAACTCGAAGTGCAATGCATTTTCAAAATGCAATGCACTTCTATCGCTACTTGACCAACAGGATTTTGAGCAACCACATCTATACACCTAGAGTCTTCCTCTCGTTACCACGCTCCAGCATCTTCATCTCGTTACCACGCGCCAGCGTTGTAACGCTGGCGACAACGCTCCGCGTAACATACTCGAAGGAGTGCCGCGTTCCCAATCAAGCGACGCGGAGCGTCTCAACAAACGTTCCAACGCAGAGCATTGGAACGAGTGAAAACGCAGAACATTGGAACGAGGGAAGTGAACGGGTGCTTCTAATCACTACCAAAAAAACAATCGTTACCCATGGTTAAAACAATCCACTCTGAAATAAAATATGAGGGCATAGTTTTTTCAGTCCGTCAGGATCGAATTCGACTGCCGAATGGAAAGGAAACGTATCGCGATATTGTAGATCACGTCGAAGCGGTGACTATTCTTCCCATTGACGCTGAAGATAATATCTGGTTTATACGCCAGTACCGTCACGCGGTCGGAGGTGAGATTCTGGAACTGCCCGCGGGCATCCTGGAACATGGAGAAGACCCGTACGCTTGCGCTCGCCGGGAAGCCCGCGAAGAGATTGGAATGGCTGCTGGTCGTCTGCAGAAATTGGGGGAATTTTATATGACGCCGGGATATTCCACTGAATATATGTACGTGTACCTGGCTACAGAGTTATCACATTCACCTTTGCCTTGTGATGACGATGAAATCTTGACTATAGAGAGCATTCCCCTGTCACAAGTGATGGAAATGGTGCGGGAAGGGCACATCCGCGATGCCAAGACACTGGCAGCGCTACTATTGGCGATTCCAGAGATTAATTTATAAAATTTCTCTTCCCAAGCATTCATCAGCATGGTATAATGCGCCGTCGCGCCAGGATTGGCGAATTTTTATCGCAATAAACATTTGTCTTCTCAAAATTCCGGGGGAAGTAGGGCGGGATTCCATTCCCGCTGCATCTACCCCCAAATATTGAGATGATACATAAATAAAACCAAAAGGTAATCAAAATGAATACTATATTAAGAGATGTAGCAACTCCTGAAAAAACAAACCTCCCTGAACTTCGCATCGGGGACGTGGTCAGCGTTTTCCTGCGAATTAAAGAGGGTGACAACGAACGAGTTCAAGAATTCAAGGGCACTATTATTAGTAAGCGCCGGAGCGGTACCACGCCCACTTTCACAGTACGCCGGATTGCATCTAATGGGATTGGTGTAGAGCGCACTTTTCTAAAGCATTCGCCGCGGATCGAAAAAGTAAATGTGCATCGCCATTCACACGTCAACCGGGCCAAACTGTATTATCTGCGCGAGCGCACAGGCAAACGTGCCCGACTAAAGCAAAAGTTCGGTAAATAATTTTACCAGAACACATCAACGAATCTGAGGGGTGCAGCACGAGAGTAGCTGCACCCTTTTTTGTATAACCAACATGCCTGATCCACTAATTGGAATTACCACCAACCGTCAGACAAGCTCCTTCGGGTTTCCCGAGTTCGCTGTTAATGAAGTCTACGTTCAAGCTGTCGCCCAGGCTGGAGGTATTCCGGTTTTGGTGCCATTGGGATTGACAGCCAAACAACTGCGAACACTCTTATCATCTTTGGATGGATTATTGCTCAGCGGGGGTGGGGATATCGAATCCGAAAAATACGCGGCCGACTCTACGCCAAAAGTAAAGCATACAGATCCCGATAGAGATCGCGTGGAAATACAATTGATCCAGGATGCCATTTCCACAGGTGCAGCGTTTTTGGGGATTTGCCGCGGCATTCAAGTGCTCAACGTGGCCCTGGGGGGAACTCTATACACCGATATCGAAGACTTGCATCCCAACGCCATCAAACACAAATACTATCCCGACTGGCCGAGAGACCTTCTGGCGCACGAAATCGAGATTCAGCCGAACAGCATATTAGCCCAAATTTCCAGCACAGATAAAATGGGCGTCAACAGCCTGCACCATCAGGGCATCGATCGCTTGGCCCCAGACTTGCGTGCAATTGCCCACGCCCCCGATGGACTCATCGAAAGCGTCGTGCTGCCCGGACATTTTTTTGGATTAGCAGTTCAATGGCACCCCGAACACCTCACTGCCCATGCCTCCGCGCGGGCATTGTTTCGAGCTTTTGTTGCTGCTGCTGGAAAGCGTGAACGATGATGCCCAAAAAACAAACTGCCCCAATTGGTATTTTTGACTCTGGAGTTGGAGGGCTTTCAGTGCTGCGCGAAATCCATCGTCAACTCCCAGCCGAAGAGCTTATCTTCATAGCCGATCAGAAACATGTCCCCTATGGCCCGCGTCCCCTCATGCAGGTGCGGGATTTTTCCGAGGAGATCAGCCGTTATTTGCTTTCTCGCGGCGCGAAATTGATTGTGGCAGCGTGCAATACCGCCTCGGCTGCGGCTTTGCATTATCTACGGGAGAGATTCCCCGATGTCCCCTTCGTGGGCATGGAGCCAGCCGTCAAGCCCGCGGCAGAACGCACCCAGAGCGGCGTGGTCGGCGTGTTGGCGACTCCGGCTACTTTTCAAGGGGAACTCTACGCCTCGGTGATGGAACGATTTGCCCAGGATGTGGTCGTTTTGCAGGATACTTGTCCGGGGCTTGTGGATCAAATCGAGATGGGAGAATTGGATAACCCCACAACGCGCTTAATTTTGGAGAATGCGCTTGCCCCCATGATCGATTGCAATGTGGATCGCGTCGTGATGGGTTGTACTCACTACCCCTTTGTGATTCCCCTGATTCAAGAAATTGTCGGCCCCGATGTGGGAGTTATCGATCCGGCCCCGGCGGTGGCGCAGCAGGTGGGGCGGATTCTGGATTCCCGCGGGCTGCGCAACCTAGAATCAACCTCGGGGGTAGTACAATGCCTCACAACCGGAAGCCTCTCCCAACTGAGTATGCTGCTCCCTCATCTAATCGGAGAAAATTTCCCCGTAACCGTGGATACTCTTCGATGGAAGGGCAATTTGCTGACGTAATAAATGTGTGTACGATGCTTTCTTGAGCAACGCTTGCGCGTGATCACGGGGACTTTTCATAGAGTATTTTTCCTTCTCGTAAAGCAGTATTGATGAAATGTCCTCTCACGCCCCGCCACTCGGCGATTTCTTCCGGTGTCCACCATACAATGTCTTTCGGAATTCCTGAGCCAGCCAGTAAGCGATAGATTGCTGGAGTGCGCTTCCACCGCGGCTGATTCGATGGAGCAATAATCAACAAGTCAAAATCGCTGCCGGCGTGAGCGTCACCGCGCGCCTGTGAACCAAAGAGCACCAATCGCAAGGGATCAAATTGGTTCACAATTCGTCCCACCATACGCTGAAGCGTTTCTTCTGGTATCATCGTGTTTTTTCCCAAGTCCAGTTTGTTATCTTCGTCTATTATATTATATCCCACTCCGACCCATTTCCCATTACATCAATTTGGGGGTAATTGACAAATGAGAGCGTCAGACGGTTGTATCCAACACAATCGGTGGTATTCTTCCGTATTTATGGAGTTCGAAGCTGACTCTGGGGGTCTCTGGATCAGAGAAATCTGCCCGTATCACTCCAAAATTATATTTTGTGTATGTAAAATGTAGGTGCTGATTTTCGACCGCTTCGCCGATGAGGGGCAAATAGGCGATTGGCGCAGACCAGTTGGTCTCTTGC
>JAYELX010000098.1:0-2980 GCA_034717875.1 Chloroflexota bacterium
CGGAATAAAAAACCAAAGGGTATCTCAGCATAAATAATTTCAGTACATCACAACGGAAAAATCCAATATCCGTTACCTCGGCTTCACCCATGAACGGGTTGACGAATAATTTTGTGGTCTACTTAAATTTTAGCATCTAACAGTTTAGGCCATTCCAGAAAAAAAGTCTTCTGAAAATACTCTATTTGCCTAAAAACACATCATTTTGAGAAGGTTTTATACTCTGGAACTACCTTAGGATTGAAAGCTAAATAACTTGAATACTGTGAAAGCATTTTCTGCCCGCTTTCAACCAGGTTTGTTCAAGTCATTCTATCTTCATTCCTTAACACCTAAAAATAACTGAGATCGCGATTCATGAAACGCACAGCCGTGGCTTGCAAAATAAGCCCCGGCTTTTTCTTTTTGGAAATCATGCCCAAAAAAATCACTGCTCTAAAAGCTCAAAAAAACAACGTCCACCGCGTGAGCGTATTTTTGGATGGCGAATTTGCCTTTGGAATTTATCGCCGCGTGGCAGAGCGATTGAAAGTTGGGCAGGAACTCAACGAGGAGCAAATTCGCGCCCTTGATGAAACCGAGGCCATCGAGAAAGCTTATCATAGGGCTGTGAATCTGCTTAGTTACCGAGTTCGCAGCGAAGCCGAGGTTCGACGTAACCTCAACAAACATAACACACCGGATTACATCATCGAAGAAGTGCTGGACCGTCTACGCCGCAACCATCTGGTCAACGACCGTGATTTCGCCGAGACTTGGATCGAAAACCGTTCCGCGTTTCGTCCACGCGGTCGCCGGGCATTAAGAAGTGAATTAAGACGAAAAGGCGTCGATTATAAAATTATCGCCGATGCACTCCAAAATCTAGACGAGGAGGAGCTGGCGTATCGGGCCGCTTGCAAGAAGTTTCGCAGGTATCGCAAATTGGAATGGCCCGAATTCCGAAAAAAGATGCTTGGTTGTTTAGCTCGCCGCGGCTTCTATTACGCAGTATCAGCTCTGGCCGTAAAACAAGTTTGGGAAGAAAACCAACCCAAACCTCCAAGCCGAAATAAATCATAGGGGCCGAGAATCAACTTGAATTCCAGGCGTTGATCATCCCCCACCAGGGATCGGCCCCATCAAATCAATAATAACAGCTTTGAAAAAGAGGCCTAAACATGCTTATAAAATTTATGATCCCCATAGTGGCTGCCATTCTGGGAGTCGCAATTGGTTTTTACTTGAAAGCTTTCCAACTTAAACAAGCGGGTCAAAGTCTGCAAGATAGAAAGAAACGCATTTTGACCGCTGCTGAGGAGAACGCCCGCGAAATCGAGCTGCAGGCGCGTGACAAGATGCTCGCAGCGCGTCAGGATGCCGAGGAAGAAATCGCGCATAGACGAGGTGAGGTCTCACGTTCCGAAGATCGTTTGCAAAGGCGACATGATCAGCTTGATAATCGCGCCGAACGATTGGAACGCCGGGAAGAGTCGCTCAACAACCGTCAAAGTTCTCTCGACCGCAAGGCCAACAGTATCGACAAGTTGCACACTCAAGCCCAAGAAACGCTTGAGCGAACGGCAAAGATGGGCCCCGACGAGGCGCGGGAGTATTTGTTGGATGAAGTCAAAAAAGACGCTCGCGACGACATGGCCCGAATTATCCGCCAGGTCGAGGCCGAGGCACAAGAAGAGGGAGAACGCCGCGCCCGTAAGTTGGTGGCTGATGCAATTCAACGCGTGGCGTCTGAACACGTGGTGGAGGTTACATCTTCGACTGTTTCTCTCCCCTCTGACGACATGAAAGGGCGCGTGATTGGACGCGGTGGGCGCAATATCCACTCATTCGAGAAAGTCGCAGGCGTTGATGTGATTGTGGACGATACGCCCGAAACGGTGAGAATTTCCAGCTTCGACCCGGTGCGCCGCGCAATTGCCTGCCGCGCTATGGCGAAATTGGTCTTAGATGGCCGGATCCACCCCGCACACATCGAGAAAATCGTCAAAAAGGAAAGCAATGAAATTCACCACGCCATAATCGAGGCTGGCGAGGAGGCCGCCTACGAAGCCGGTGTACCTGGATTGCACCGAGAGATTATCAAAAAACTAGGCCGGCTGAAATACCGCACCTCTTACGGCCAAAACCAATTGGCACACGCCGTGGAATCGGCTAAGTTATCGGCTGCTATCGCGGCAGAATTGGGCGCAAATGTGGAGATCGCCAAAGCTGGAGGCCTATTGCACGACTTGGGCAAGGCCATGGATCACAACGTGGAAGGTACGCATGCCCAAATCGGGGCCGAATTTGCCAAACGCTACGGGGTCGGAGATAAAGTGGTCAACACTATCGCAGCTCACCATCACGAGGTGGAACAGGAATCCGTGGAGGCTGTCATCGTCGAATCTGCCGATGCCATTTCCGGTGCTCGTCCCGGTGCCCGACGCGAGAGTATCGATCAGTTTTTGAAGAGGGTGCGCGCTTTGGAAGATGTAGCCAATACCTACAAAGGAGTCAAAGAAAGTTACGCCCTGCAAGCTGGACGCGAGGTGCGAATTTTCGTCAAACCCGAGGATATCGACGACTTGGCTGCTATTCGATTATCCAAGAATGTCTCCAAGCAAATCGAGAAGACAATGCAGTATCCTGGCAAAATCAAGGTGACTGTTATCCGGGAGACGCGGGCGATTGAGTATGCGAAGTAGTCGGAGTGGTCGGAGTGGTCGAAGTGGTCTGAGTGGTCGGGTGGTCGGAGTGGTCGGAGTGGTCGGAGTGGTCGGAGTGGTCGGAGTGGTCGGAGTGGTCGGAGTGGTCGGAGTGGTCGGAGTGGTCGGAGTGGTCGGGTGGTCTTGCTCTGGTTACGATGCTCCTGCGTCGCGTCGCGAAGCGAGTGCCTTTGGCGAACCTACTGCTTATGCGCTCTGCGCTCCGTTCTGAGACGTAGAATGCCCTCGCAAACGTTCCACCGCGGGCACTTACAAGTGTGTTGTGCGAAGCAGTG
>JAYELX010000098.1:3080-4808 GCA_034717875.1 Chloroflexota bacterium
TCGCGTCGCGAAGCGAGTGCCTTTGGCGAACCTACTGCTTATGCGCTCTGCGCTCCGTTCTGAGACGTAGAATGCCCTCGCAAACGTTCCACCGCGGGCACTTACAAGTGTGTTGTGCGAAGCAGTGAAACTAGCCATCACTTACCACTGTTAACCAAAAGAAGAACCCCGCCAGCCGTAATGGCGAGGAGGGGGTTTGGGTGTCAGGTGTAGGGTGTCAGGTGTAGGGTGTCAGGTGTCAGGTGAGGGCGGGGGCGTGTTGGAGCAGGCGCAGGGCCTCAAGTCGCAACACTTGGGGGAAGATGGATTTGTAGATGTTGCAGTTGGGGGATTTGAGGTCGTAGCGGCCAGTGGCGCGATATGTTTCGAGGGGGCATCCGCCCGTGCACCAGCGTTTCCATTGGCAGTCGCGGCAATCTTCTTTTTCTTCCACGGATATGTTTCGAATTCCCATTTTATCCTCGCGGATCAAAATTAGGGGATCGTCGGCGCGGACATCGGTTATCGGTTCGTCCATCTTCATTTGGCACTTGGCAACGCCTCCGTGCTGGTCGAAAACCAAATAACTTTGCCCAACGCTGCACGTGCGTTCGTGCGGCACAGCCAGGTTAGCACGGTCAGTCAGAGATGCTAAAAGGCTGCGCTGCGGCAAGTTTGCTTCGACGACGCTAAAAGCCGCCCTCATCCCGGCGATTATTTTCTCTTCTTCCAATTTCAGGTCAACGTGGGAAGCAGAGAAATCATTCTGCCTGTAGAAATTGACGCTGAAGGGTAAATCCCGCTCCAGCACCCAGGCGACAATTTTTGGCAGGCCTTCGGCGTTGCGCCCGCTGACGGTGATAGAAATATCGGGAATCAGACCGCAGTCGAGGGACAATTCAACCGCTTCGGCCACATCGTTGAAACTGCCGCGCCCGCCGACATAGGGACGCTGAACATCATGCCATTCCCCGACGCCGTCCAACGATATCATCAGGCGCAAACCATAGGCCTGCATAGTTTCAACCATCTCAGTGGTCAAGAGTGTGCCGTTGCTCAGGACTACGCCATCTAATTCTAAATCATGCTGCTCGGCCAGAGATTGGGCGTATTGGTGTAATTCAAGCACTAATGGGAAGCGCAGCAACGGCTCGCCGCCGGCATATTTGAACTTGACTTTCTGGTAGCCGTGCTTCAACGCCGAGCGGAAAGTGGCATCTACCGCGGCGCGGCCGGTTTCGGGGGGCATATCTTCACGCTTGTGAGGCAGGTAGCAGTAGGCGCAGTCCAGGTTGCAGCGGTCGGTGAGGTGCAGCCAGGAGGCGAGTTGGTAATTGGGGATTGGGGATTGGTAAATTGGTAATTGGGGAATGGTGACTGGTTTAAGCAGGCCTGCGGATGCCAGTTCGTGCAGGGCTTGTACACTATCATCATCCAGCCCCAGCGCATCTACCGGCTGCGGCTGCTGGAAGCGCGACCAGAGTTCGTAAGCGGGTTGGTTGAGCACGGCCAGGGAGACAGCACCACCAGTGGCAAACATCCCCTGCCAGCCATCGTGGAGGGGGAAAGTGCGCATATCCGCGACGGCGCGCCAGTAACCGGTCAGGTCGGTAGTAGAAATAGTAGGGCAGGGGGTAAGGGCGCAGGCGCAGTCGCAGTCGCATTGGCCCTCGCTATCTTCAGTGAGATTCTCTACATGATTAATAATAATCAAAGGCCTACTAATCCACTTGTATCCTTCTATCATAC
>JAYELX010000099.1:0-4806 GCA_034717875.1 Chloroflexota bacterium
GCATTCGAGCAACCTGGCGGAATAATTCGATATCGAACCATTCGGCTATGGCGCCGTGAAAACCAATTACAGGCTTTCTCTTTGATGTAAGCCGACGATCAGACTCCCTTGGGTGAGGCTTGCGGAAATGTGACAGGTCCACTCCGTTGGGGATCAAAATCACATCCGGTCGGATTGGTTTCAGCCGCTGGTACAAAACCGACGAAGACGTGGTCACAACATCGGCTTCGGCCAGCAATTTTCGATGATAATCGACCGCCCGGCTGCCGACGGGCAAACCGCTCTCACGGTCAGATGCCGCGTGGATGCTGATATCGTCCAAGACATCATAAATCACATAAGGGTTGTCGTATTGCTCCAAATCCCGATAGGTGAAGGGGTAATAAATCAGCACAATGGGACGTTGAATACAAACCTCATCGTTGGGGCTGACGATGTGTAAAAGCGGATGCGGGCTGGGCTGCCGCCCGGTCGGATTCTGCCAAAATGTTTCGATGCCGGCCTGGGCTAGTTGTTGTGCCAGATGATGGGGCCGCTGCTTGATTCCCTCCCAAGTGATGCCCGGAGCGGCTGGGAAGAACGCGGTTGGGAGACGAGAAAATGTTTCATCAACGGAAGCAGGCAAGAACTGAGTCAGAATCTCCTGCCAGCGGGCGCGCCATTTCTTTAATGAAAATGACATCGCCACTTCACGCCCATTTCGGCCCAATTTATCCCGCAGATTTTTATCTTCGATCAAATTTTTTATGGCCTGTTTCAGCGCATCCGCAGACGGCTCGATCAATAATCCATTGTGGCCGGGCAAGATGATATTGGGCAGCCCGCCAACATTGGTTGCGATGACGGCATTCCCAGATGCAAGTGCTTCCAGGCAAGATAACGATGTGCCTTCGCTGTGCACGGTGGGGATGATGGTGATGTGCGCCCGCTGATAAGCTTTGGGCATCTGCTCCGGCGGCAGGGAATCCCAGCAAACACGCCCTGGATATTGGGTCATCAATTCATTGACACGTTCTTCTTCCGGCGGTTCCGCTTTGCCGACAAAATAGAATTCTACCCGAGGGTAATGATCCAAAATCTCCGCCAGAATTTCAGCGACCAGCCAGAAGCCGCGCGGGCGGTATAAGCGGCGGGGGTATAAGATCACGATTTTCGAGTCGTCGGGCGGTTGGCTGGGTTCGAATTTCTCGACATCGACGAAATTGGGAAGATAGATCAACTTTTCGGCCAACGGTACTGAGGTAGCTCGCAGCCAATTGATTGTATTTGTGTCAACCGAAACAACCGTGTCCAAATTCTGGCAGGCTTGGAGCACTTTTTGCGCCGGCGCGGGGCTGACCTGAAAGCTGGGGTGATCCCAATAGACGCCGTGGCTGATTCCGATTGACGGGGTTTTGTCAGGAAAGTGGGCGACCGAAAAGGGAGAATAGATGATCAATGCTTCTTGGTGCTCCAGCTTTTGAAACTCGGCGGGGAGCCGGGCTGCATCTCCGCCGACATCGATGCCCGTTATGCGTAAATTTTGATAATAACGCACCCAAAATCCGTTGCCGCATTGATATATTTCTGGGTAGAAACCCAGTGAACGGATGATGTTCACAAGCTCGAGCACGTAGCGTTCCGCACCCCCGGAATACATATTATTGCCGTTGAAATCGAAAAAAGTGTAAGTTAGGATGACGACTCTTCGGCCCGGCGCGATTTGCGGATGCCCCAGCGAAATTGGCGCCGCGAATACCTGCTCGGTGTGGGTAGCAGTTTGGGAGACCTGTTTTTGGAATGTGTGGCGCAAACGCTTGTAGATTCTCTTCAGCCATGTCAGGCGGGGATGCTGGTGAAGCTTTGATAGAATCGCGCCCCAAAAAGCCTGTATCCGCTGCCGAAGCGTTGGCGGTGGCTGGCTGAGAGCGGCAACTTGGGCGCGCAGGTGTTGGGCTTCTTGCTCTTTGTTGATCAGCGCGGCTGTGTTTTCCCGCTCGATTTGGCGCACTTTTTCGATCAGTTCCAGGGCTCGTTTTCGTTCGATCGCTTGCGTTTTATCAATCAACTCTGCGGCACTTTGACGTTCGATTTGGCGTACCTTTTCGATCAATTCGGCTGTGTTGGTTTGCTCCAAACGCTGCACCCGGACGAGGGTGTCAGCGATTTTCGAGCCGATTTCGCCCCGCAGTTGTTCGGCTTCCCTTGCGGCGCTGACTTGCAATGCCAGGGCATCGGCTAAAGCTGCTGTTATCGTTTCAGCATCCGTCGAATCCTGCCAACCATCATTCCCGCTCCATCCTTGCGGCCTCGGTGACGGCTCCACGCTCCCCAAAGCGGCCACCAAATAGCTGGTCTGGTCAGCGGGTAAAAGCCCGGATTTATGCACTTTTATCAACAAGTTTCGTAAATCTTCAGAAATGCCATCAATGCCGGTGATGAAGCTCTGCGTCCAGGTTTCCCCTAAAAACCTGTTGCCAAGATGATGCAGTCCCGTAGCTTCGAAGGCATTGGAAAGATACAAGGATGGGACTTCTTTTCCAAAAGGCCACAGGCAGCGGCTGGTTTTGTGGACGCGCCAAATCCAATACCAATAGTTTCGAGGGTTCGGCACCAGCGCAAGCACATATTTTTTGCTGCGACTGGCCATGCCGCGCAAGAAATCCAATTGTTGATCGAAAGCATAATGCTCCAAAACCCCAGCGTTGAATACCAGGTCAAATTCAGGATCACCGGGGGTGAAAGCGTCCGCCAGAATGAACTCGGCGGTTAAATTTTCATGGGCAAAGGCCTGACGAGCGCGCTCGAGGGCTTGCGAAGAAAAATCCAGCAGCGTAATGTCGAATCCCGGAATTCGGGCCAGGGCGAGGCTCTGTTCCCCAGCACCGCAGCCAGCTTCGAGTATGCGGCCGCCGCTCGGCAACAAGGCTTCTATTTTGTCGACGAGTTCATCTCGAAATTGAAGGATTTCCTCTCTTTCAGCTATTTCGTCAAGGGATGCGTAGTAGGCGTCCCATTTTTGACGTTCTTTTGTTGAGTTGTTTTTATGCATTGGTTATGCTTTGTGGCATTATTAGCCATGTGTAGTTGCCATGTGTTGAAACACATGGCTGATACGCGAAACCTGTTGAAACAGGTTATTATCTGGCGACATCGCTTCGCGTAGCACACCTGTAGGTGCCCGCGGTGTCGCCGTGGTTATGACGCTCCGCGTTGTTTGGATGGAACGCGGAGCGTTAGCACTGGGCGTTACCACGCGGGAGCGTGGTAACGAGAAACAGGCGTGGTAACGAGAAGCGGAAAAGAAGCAGACGAGAAACGGAAATCACGATCCCATATCGAATTAAACTCAAAGTTCATTGGCAAGCCCAGCCATTCGAAGTGATCGCCAATGAACTCATGGATAAATATGTTATTGCTGCATCAGCGGAACATGCGGCGTCGCTTCCAATTGATCAGCGGGGATAATAATTTGCGAACCCAGTAGCGCAGGTAAATCCAGGCGCAGCGGCTGCCCCCATCGCGGTGATGGATGCGCAGCATTTCGGGCCAGCAGCGCTGGTCGGCGGTGATGGTTTTGGCGTCATCGTGAAGGCGGAAATTTGCCCATCTGTGCCCCGGCAGATAACGCAGCTCGGAAACGCGCGCCAGACGCAACCACAAATCGTAATCCATGGCGAAATAATAATCTGGGTCTAAAGGCCCGGCCTGATGCCACAAGTTCGCCCGCCAAAATGCCGCTTGCTGAGGGATATAGACTCCGCCGCGCCGCAAACGCCGGTAGCTAGTCTGCCGGGCGTCGAACTTGCCAATCACTTCCCCTTGGGCGTCGATGAAATTTGCATCGCCATAGACCAAGCCAATCTCTGGGTGCGCTTCTAAAAACTGAACCGCCTCGGCCACAACCCCCGGCTCATAGACATCGTCGGAGTTCAGCCAAGCAAGAATCGCCCCCGAAGCTTGGGCAAAACCTTTGTTGATAGCATCAGTTTGACCCAGGTCAGGTTCGGATACCCAATAAGCTAATTGATCTGCGTACTTGCGAATGATTTCAATGCTGCCATCCGTGGAACCGCCATCAATGACGACGTATTCAATGCGCGGGTAATCTTGCTCCAACACCGAGCGGAGAGTGGTTTCGAGGTATTTGGCTTGATTATAGGAGGGGGTAACGATGGAAACGAGGGGATGTTTTGGCAAAAGGTGCTCCAAATGTTTATATTGAGGCGGCAAGGGTTTTTGTTATTGGCCGTCAGCGCACAAATCAAATAGGATATACCCTTCCCCCTCAGCGACGGCGGGATACTCTTCAACCAATTTGGTGTGCAGCTTTGCCTGACGGGAAAACTCTTTGAGGCGCGTAACCAGGAAATAGTCCATTCCCTCGGTACGATTTGCGAACCATTCGGAGAAGCTCATTTCTTTACCACCGCGCAAGTCGCGGTATTTCATCGCTCCGCTGTCGGGCCAATTGGTCACGTTGACCCAGCCATAATATGCCAAACGGTCGCCGTAATTTTGAGTCAGGGCTATAATTTCGGCATCCCGATCAAGCTGCTCGCCAAGTGCGGCCCAATAGGCAGGTTCGTGGCGATAATCTTCGCGGGCAAGCGTGACGCGAATGTCCCAAAGTTGGATAGCCGCGCCCAACCCAAGCGCGCCTATCACGGCCAGACGGAGAAACAGGCTCAAATCCAAATCGGTGATTTTGCGGAAGACCGCTGCGGCCAGAGGGGATAGCGACAGAGCGACCAGCGGGATCAACGGTAAATGATAGTAGTTGTGGGTCAAGAAATGATAGGGGAAAAATAATCCATAAGTCACATA
>JAYELX010000100.1:0-4802 GCA_034717875.1 Chloroflexota bacterium
AGGCGAACTGGCAATAGAGGAACGCATCCGGCGAGCCACCGATGGCGACGATGGCCCCACCGACGCGGCCGGCGCAGTCGTCACAGGCCAAACCCTGAAGCGCGCCCAAGCCCTGGGCCTACTCCCCAACGATTTTCTGGCCCGCAACGATAGTTACCACTTTTTCGAGCCCCTGGACGACCTACTTCGCCCCGGCCCCACTCAGACCAACGTCAACGATCTCGATTTTGTCTTTGTTTTTAAATAGTGCATGAGTCTACTGAAAAAAGGTGTTTGTAGATTTCCATGTGGGAGACAAGGCCCTAAAAACCGGATTTTTCCAAGTTGCTATCCCTTAAAACATCTGTTTTCGATAGCAAAGTGGGATGTTTGCCACAGCGAATATCAAAAAACCCGGTTTTTTCAAAGGAGTCGTGTATGATATACTAATGAACAAATTATCTAATCGGTTAGGGAATCCAGCAGGTAAAAGATACCTGCTACTTTTCGGCATTTTTATGTTTTAGATTCCAGGGTTGCAGTCTAATTAATAGTTTGGCTTTGTAATACAATTCCTGCACTTTTAACAAGGAGGAAAATATGAATACAATAAGTGACTATAGAGACTTTCTTCAGAGATTGAAGTTGTTAGTGAGTAAACGTCCTGATCTTATTACAATGACGCTCAGCAATATATTTACCATGCGTTTGATCGGCAACAAGACACATGGCGACCTTGCTGAGATAGCAATTGCGGAGTTCATCAATCAATATATGTATGATTTCCAATCTGCTCATGTTGGAAAGGAATTATATCGTGCGAAGTCTCATGAAGAAGACATCACTGTATTTAATGAAATAACAGATGTTGAGTTTCCGGTAAGCCTGAAAGCATACGGTGTTGGGCCACTTCAACTATCAACCGACAAAGACTTCAAAATGTTCCCGCGTCTTGAAGAAGAAGGAGCTGAGATAACAGGGCAAGATAAAATTAAAGAGATATTTAATGCTCCCGCTTTTTCTGAGTTTGATGATGTCAACGTTCTTCCCCTTATTTATGACGAGAAAACAAAACGTTGCAACATCATGGTGTTTGATTATGATATTGCCAAACAGTCCACTCGTGTTATCAAGCGTATAGAAAAGGGGAGAGGGCGAAAGCATCCTGTGTATCGCTTTTATGATAAGCAGGAAGACTATATTTGTGAAGTTCGTTATGGTGACGCGGCTGCTAATGCCCTTCAGCGTGGCTTATGGACGCACACGAGAAACGCTATAGAGTATTTCAACAGCATAACCAACGGTTGGATTGACTATTCTTACAATCTGATTTTGGTTGAGTTGTTTTCAAATGCGTTGGTGTCTTCAGGTTCGGGGCATTCTGCAGCATTGGGAAAAATCAAAGAAGACATTAAGAGGCTACAAAGAGAAACCGAGGGAGCGAGATGATGTCGCAACAGTTGCCGCTGTTTGAAGATTATGTCACTCCCGAAACAGAAGGAATAAAATACGCTGGATCGAAACTGAAATTACTGCCACATATCATAAAATTAGTCAATGAGGTAAATCCTCGCACGATTCTTGATGGGTTTTCAGGTACAACTAGAGTCGCACAGGCTCTTGCGCAGTTAGGATATCAAATTGTAGCAAATGATACTGCTGTTTGGTCGAAAGTGTTTGGTACATGCTATTTGTTGAATGAGAAACCGAGGCCCTATTATCAGGATTTGATTGATTATTTGAACTCACTGCCCGGAAGAGATGGGTGGTTTACTGAGCATTATGGTGGATTACCCAATGACGGTGTTTCCAAACAATCCGATGGTCTAAAAAAGCCTTGGCAAGTGCATAATACAAGAAAATTAGATGCTATAAGAGAAGAAATAGAGAGAGAGGAATTAGGTGAAGTAGAACAGTCTGTAGCATTGACTAGTCTCATCTTGGCATTAGACTCAGTCGATAATACAATGGGACACTATGTGTCATACTTGAAAGAATGGTCTGCCCGTTCATACAAGACAATGGTTCTAGAAGTTCCCAGTACCTTTGTCTCGGCAGGTAACCACCTTGTTCTTAATGAAAACGTATTCGATATTCTTGATACAGTAGAGGTTGACCTGGCGTATTTTGATCCACCCTACGGGTCAAATAATGAAAAGATGCCGCCCTCAAGGGTCCGCTATGCTGCTTACTATCATGTTTGGAAAACTATATGCCTGAATGACAGACCCGAATTATTTGGAAAAGCCAAAAGACGTTCAGATACGTCAGATAGGATTGCTGCCTCTATATTTGAGGAATATCACCGCAACGAAGAGACGGGCAAATTCATTGTCGTAGAAGCCATTAAGCAGCTGTTGAGAAAGGTAAAAGCCAAGTTCATAATTCTGTCTTACAGTTCTGGGGGAAGAGCAACTGCCCAAGGCCTTCAGCAAGCCATTTCGCAGTGCGGAGAGATAAGGAAAATCGTAAAAGTTGATTATAAAAGAAACGTAATGGCTGGAATGACTTGGACTAATGAATGGGTTAGAGACGCTGAGGAGTCTCATAAAGAGTTCCTTTTCTTGATTGAGAAGTAACAACACCCAACAAGTGCATGAAGCCGACCGCGTTGTTGTGCGCGTAAATCGGCGGTCAAACCCGCATTGGGGTCAGCCTCGTGGCGACGGTACTCACCCTGAATCCGCGCGGCGGCTTATGCGGAACGTTGGGCGGCATAAAAAATAATCGGCAGACAAATTAATAAACAATACTCAAGCCCAAAGACAAAAACACTCAGCAGGAATGACCTGCTGAGTGTTTTTGAATAAGCTGGGGGCCAGGGATTCGAACCCCGATTTACGGTTCCAGAGACCGCCGTCTTGCCGTTAGACGAGCCCCCACTGCGCTAAAAATTTTACCACTGCACCACACATTCGTCAAACAAGCATTGCATGCCCTTTTGTCGGAGTCCAGCTAGAGCGCATCCTGGCCCCAATTCAGGCTCTCCTCTTACGGCCAGGGAATTTTTACCGAGTCGGAGTAACCATGCTTCTCGGCAATATAAAGCTTCCCATTCGACGACGCCGCGCAGCCCTCTTGATCATCCTGCAAAGTGATGCCGTTCTTGTCGGTTTGGAGTGCCATCCAAAAATAAGCGCCGTTCTGACAAACATTGACCTCCAACAAATAGCCGCGGCGGTCACCTTCTGGGATATAGTTCGCATGCTCCCAACCAATCGAGACCTCATTTCCCTCGCGGGAGGCTTCCACCCCCGTGGGCAGGCTAACGAACGAAGACTTGGGCAGATTGACCTGCACAACCGGAGCAGATTCAACCTCCCCTTGAATATCGAATAACGAAGCCGCTGACCAACAATGACGGTCTAAGTTTTCAGGTTTGACCCACAACCAGGTACTGTAGCTATTACGCCCATCAACAGAAACCACATCGCCTTTGTTAATCTCGTGAGAATATAGATACGCCTTACCCGGCCCATAACGGCAGAATCCTCGTGCCACTTTGACTATTCCCTGAGCAGACTCAAGTGTTGGAGATGGGGTAATAGTTGAAGTTTGCGTAATGGTGGCAGTCGGAGTGGGCGTGGGCGTAGAGGATAGCGTTGATGTGGCTGTAATCGTGCTTGTAGCCGTTGGCGTGTTGGTGAGTGTGCGCGTGAGTGT
Organism: Chloroflexota bacterium; assembly: GCA_034717875.1. Lineage (GTDB taxonomy): Bacteria > Chloroflexota > Anaerolineae > Anaerolineales > UBA11858 > JAYELX01. The sequence goes on from JAYELX010000100.1 coordinate 3,643, forward strand.
GGGTGTATGCGTGGATGTAGGCGTCGCCGTGGCGTCAGCAAAAATAATAAATGCTGGCAGATTGCAACCGCTAATGATGAAAAAGGCAAGCAGAATCAGCAATGAAATTGTGGCGTTGAAAATCGTTTTAGTTTTCATAAGATCAATTCTATAATCAAAAGGTTGGTAAGCGGATAAGTCTGCCATCACCGCTTATTGATCGAGCAAATACTGATCGAAAAATGAGACCACAACTTGTTCGTATTCCTCCGGGAATGCTTCGCGCATACCTACGTGACCCACACCGGGTTCAGTCCATAGCTTGCGCGGCTCGCCCGCTACTGCATACAATCGCTGAGCGGAATCTGGGGGCACGGTAGCATCATCTAATCCCTGGATGAGGAAAACCGGACGCGGCGCAATTTGCCCGATCATATCCACAGAGCGCAGATCGTCTATTCCCAGACCGGTTTCCTGCTCGACAAAAAATCGGATTCCGGGGCGTAATGGGGGGAACAGCACAAGTCGCTCGAGCATATCTTCGATTGCAGCGAAAGGGCTATCAGCCACAACGGCTTCGATTTGAGTACATTCAACCGACGCCTCAATAAGGGTAACCCCGCCCATAGACTGGCCATAAGCCCCAACGTGTTCGACATTTGTTTGGCTGCGTGCAAAATCAATCGCTGCAACCACATCCCGCTTTTCGTAGATTCCCCAGGTGCATAACTCGCCCCCACTCTCACCGTGAGCGCGGGCGTCCCACGAAATAACGCCGTACCCGTGGCGAGCAAAGAGAGTGTGCATTTCCGCAGACCGTGCCGCGGCATAGCCATGTGCAACCAGGATAATTGCTCCATTCTGAGATTGAGTATACCAGGCCTCAAGTTCTACGCCTTCATTCGTAGTCAAGTTGATGGATTGGTAAGCTATGCCAAACTGTGCGGGGGTATCGATAAACGAGCGTTGTACACGCACCGGGTGCATGTAATTTTGTGCGCCCTGATAGCTGACACGGATAAGCGCGCCCAGCATCCCGAAGCAAAGAATCAGGAGCGTAAATACTATCAAATTGCGCCAATAGCGCCAGTTTCTATTATTTTCCATAGCCATGAACTGATAATAAAAAAGGGTCAGTTTTAATTTAACAAAAATCGGGATGGTTCATGCGATTGTGAAAA
>JAYELX010000101.1:0-4794 GCA_034717875.1 Chloroflexota bacterium
AAAAGAACAGGTCATCGGGCTGTTCTAGCAGCCCGGCTTCGACAAAAGCACGATTGCTCTCCAACAAGCCCTGGCGGAAAATGCTCAACATGCGGATAGCGAAGAATTTGGGTGCTTCACGCATCCCTGCCAGGGCCCGGTATCGACCAGCCGCCAAGCGGATCAGGGCTGCTTTTAACCAGCCCCACTTCAGCTTGCGGACAGCGGCCTCAAGCTGGGAAATGGCTTGTTGGGCAGCTTCTGCACCGCGGGCAAAAACCACGTCTGGTGCTTTATCAGGGTCGCTGATAGTCAGATAACTTTGCAGCGTTTGGATAATGTGTTGCGGCTGCTCCCGCAAGCGGGGGCGTCCAAAATCAATTTCGCCCAGGCCGCGCATGCCATAACGCTCCATAAAAGTGGAGATGGCCGTTTGAGCAGCTGGGGGCAGAGATTCTGATTGATAAGCGCAAGCAAGCTCGGATGCAGATGAGGCCGCAAATATTCGGGCAGACTCAGCATCGGCTTGAATAGCCTGAGCCGTCTCCCAGAGGAACAAATCCATCTCCGTGGTGACGTTGTGAGGCAATCCACGCGCGATTTCGAGATAGAGCAGCGGCTGTTCGGTTTTGGCGCTGAAACGCTGCAAAATGCCAAAGAATGGCATCATCCCGGCGACCACGGGAGGCGCACCTTTGGGAATGACAATATCGGCGAAAAGATTTTCAGCTTCGTGGAGCAAAGTCAGGCGTTGAGCGTAATCAGCCCAGAGATCGCCGCTGGATGTCAGGCAGTGATTAGTTTCGGCCACTTTATCATCGAAGAGCCGCATCGCTTTTAGCCGCCCGCGTTCGGGGTTGAGCAAGAGGCCGACAACACGCCCCAAAAACGGAAACACGAAACGGGCGATACGCCACACAGTGCCAGGCTTTATGTGCTGTTTTTCGAGCGCAAAACGCGGGTCTTTTAGAATGGTCTCGCGGAAAGCTTGGGCCACACCAGGGTCAATCGACTTAATCGCCGTTGGATATACTTTGCGCCCGATTGGATGATGGATAATGGGGGTCATATTAATCCACAGGCGTTCGGCCGCGCTGAGGATGCCGGTCTGTTTTTCGAGGTCGTATTGGCGGCCAAAAACCCGTGAGATGTTGACCAGCACCATTTTCATCACGTCTTGCCCCAGTGGCGTGATTGGCTCGACAATACCCTGAATAGCGTGAAACCCGATCAATGTTCTGAGCGGTTCGATGGGCAATCCGTCGGGCAGCGGGAAAAGAGATGTGATTAGGCGCGATTGAAGGACGTGGATTCCCTCATCTCTGTCCATTTGCCCCTCACCCCTAGCCCCTTCGCAAAGCATGCCCGTAGGGGTAGAGGGGGAGTATGCCCATTCGATATCTTGGGGAAAATCGTACAATGCTTCGATTTTTCGACCAATTACGGCAAGTTGCAAAATGATTTCATCGGGGATGGCTTGGCGTGTGGCCGCGTCCGCTTTTTGAGTGATAGTTCCACCCCCAGGTTTTCCCGTTATTATCAGGTATTTAGTTCCCCGGAATTTGTGGGTGATGCTTGCCGGATGCGACGCGCTTGCCTGGTTGGAGATGACGTAATGATCCGGCTGCACGTGCCCGCCGACCAAAGCCTCGCCCAATCCCAGCGTGGCGTCGATGACGGTTTCAACTCGGCATCCGCTCAATGGATTAGCAGTGAAGAGCACGCCAGAGGCCTCAGCCGGGATCATTTTCTGGACCACGACCGCAAGGGCAACCCTTTCATCATTGGGGATTCCGTTTCGGGAGCGGTAGCCGATGGCCCGGGCCGTCCACAGGCTGCTCCAGCAAGCGACGACTGCTTCGAGCAAAGCATCCTGGCCGATTACGTTGAGAAATGTGTCTTGCTGCCCGGCAAAGGACATATCGGGGAGGTCTTCGGCGGTGGCGGATGAGCGTACGGCCACAGAGTGCGCGCCCAGCCAGAGACAGCCAATCCCCAGGGCGTTGATCAGAGATGGGGAAACAGCATTCCTCTCGAACTGAGTCCGAATCTCCGCTGACATAGTTTGTAAATCTTGGGGGCAGGTGGAATCATATTTTCCCAGTAAATCTCGAATTAAGCAATCCAAAGAATTAGCCTGTACGTATTGACGATAAGACTCGGTCGGAATCATAAAGCCAGCGGGGACGGCAAATCCGGCCCGGGCCAATTTGGAAAGATTGGTGCCCTTGCCGCCAACAGTTTCGAGATTGGCTTTGGGCGAGTTCAGCGGCACGAGCGGGTAGGGGAGAGAAATGGGTATTGTCATTATACAAGTATACCCTTATTAGTTAGATTATAATCAGGATATATTGATGCGCATATTTGGTAAAGGAGCGAGACATGAAACGAGCAGTGAGCGTCAGTTTGGGCAGTTCTTCCCGTGATAAAAAAGTGGTCGTTGATTTCAAGGGGCAGCAAGTCAGCGTCGAACGGATTGGCACGGATGGCGATATCGAGGCGGCTAAACGTCTGTACAATCAGCTGGATAGTGAGGTGGATGCCTTTGGGGTTGGGGGTGTTGATTTGTATATCCGCCTGGAGGGGCGCGAGTATCCCCTGCGGGCTGCTTTGAAGTTGATCGAGGGGGTCAAGGAAACTCCGGTTGTGGACGGGCGTGGGTTAAAACACACTTTGGAGCGGCGCGTTTTCGAGTTGGCAGAACCAGCCATACGTGAAGCTATCGGCGGGATGCCGCGCTTCAAGCAGGCTTTTATTCCTGTGGCGGTTGATCGCATTGGTCTGGCTCAGGCTGTCTCGGATGTTGCCAATGAAGTCATTTTTGGGGATTTGATGGTCGCACTGGAAATCCCGATTCCTGTTCGGGGAATTAGAAATTATAAAAGGGTGGCGCGGTTGATGCTGCCATTCGTCAGTCATTTTCCCATGAGCATGCTTTTTTACGGCAGCGGTGGAGTTGAACACAAGCCTAAGTATCAAAAATACTGGCTGGAATCCGATCTGTTGGCGGGAGATTTTTTGTTTATGCGCAAACATCTACCCGATGGTTTAGACGGAAAAACCGTACTCACTAACACCACCACCGAGGAGAACGTCGAATTTCTGCGAGAGCGAGGAGTGCGCATGATGATCACGTCAACGCCGCGGTACGAGGGGCGTTCATTTGGCACTAATATGATGGAAGCAGCTCTGACCGCTTATGCTGGCAAGGGACGCAAGCTCAGCGATGATGAGTTGAACGCGCTGATCGATGAGTTGAAATTGCGCCCCAGCGTCCAGGTGTTGAATTAGATTAATGCCCACCACCCCAACGCGGCTGCCAATCTGAAATAGCATTGTTGGTCAAGCGCGTCAAGGCGGTGCCATCGGGTTGAATGATATAAATCTCATTGTTGCCAGCGCGGGAAGAAGTGAAGGCGATCCACTTTCCGTCGGGCGACCAGCTTGGCCCCAAATTATCCCCGTGGGTAGTCAGTTGGCGCAGCCCGCTCCCATCCACATTGATGACAAATATATCGCGGCTGCCGGAACGCCCAGCGTAGAATGTCAGCCATTGTCCATGCGGCGAAAAGCTGCTGCGTCCGCCTATGCGAGATATATCTGTCACCTGGCGGGCATCGCTGCCGTCGGCTTTGATGGTGAACAGTTGCGGCGTCCCCGTCCGAGATGACACAAAAGCAATTTCCGTCCCGTCGGCTGACCAGGTGGGGTCAATATCGTTGAATTTTGACGATGTCAACGCGTAGGGATTGCCGCCGTCGATGTCCATGATCCAAATAGATTGACGGCCTTCTATTGCGTTGGTAAAAACGATTTTTTGCCCATCGGGTGAGATTTCAGGCGCGTACAAACTGCCTATTTCATCCGTTAGCTGCTGCAAATTGCTGCCATCGATTCCAATCGAATAAATCTCGAAGTTATATGTTCGTCGGGAGGAGAATACAATCGTCTTCCCATCGGGAGAAATCGAGGCGTAAAAATTTGTCGCCGAGGCATCTGTCAACTGGATTCTTCCGCTGCCGTCAGCGTTCATCAAACAAATTTGGTCGATTTCGTCGATGTAGCAAGTGAAGACTATTTTCCCCGTGATCTGTGGGGTGGATTGGACGGTTGGATTTTCTTGCGTGGGGGTGGGTGTGTTTTCAGGGAGCGGATATGATTTTGTGGGAGGCGGCAGCGGTGTCTGTGTGGGCAGATTCGTTCCCGGTTCAGAAGTAAGGCGAATAGCATCCGCTTTGAGTTGTTCCATCACTGCGACGCGCCAACTTGCCCGAAAAGCAATCGCCACGCATAAGATGCCTATTACCCCACAGGCAATGCCAATCAACAGGATTTTGTAAATAGTTGGTAGTTCGGGTGGTCTTTGTTTCATGTTTGGCGTGGAGGCTGCACATCAATCACGTTGACGTTGGTGATTTTAGTGACTGTAAGCAAAAACGCGGAGCGTTGGATAGTGGCGTTGCCACGCGGGAGCGTAGCAACGAGAGTTGTTTGTCTCATGTTGGGGGCAGAGGCTACGCATCAATCACGTTGACGTTTGTGATCTGGGTGCCCGCAGGTAAATCTTTGATCTGTTCATGAATCTGTCCAGCGGCGTTGACAGAATCTACAAATTTCATTTTTCGCAAATTATCCAAGCTGAGTTCACCTCCAAGTTTGGGCGTTTGGATAAAATCGAGGATTTCATCCGGGTCTAAAGATAGGCCCTGTTTCTGTTTGGCAATTGAAAGTTTGGCCATTAGATAATCGTCCTGCCCCTGACTGGTTTTGAGCAACTGCTCGAATTCAGCCGCGGTTTGGGCAACTGGTTCGAAT
>JAYELX010000102.1:0-2289 GCA_034717875.1 Chloroflexota bacterium
ATATAAATTCTTTTTGCAAATGCCGCTCCGTCTTAAACGACTTCGCTAGCTGGAAATGAGAGCTTGTTGCAAAACCTATTGCAACCCCCACAATAATAATTTGTTTTGCTCGGTTTTTTACAAAAAGTTTCAAAACAGAAACAAACAAAATACTAACACCTAAAGCTAATGGAAGAGTAAATCGATTCTCGGGAAAATCTAACCGGATTAGTAAAGGGATCAGCCACATGGGTAAACCAGCCACAAGCAAAGCCCAGGCACCTACGAAAGCCATTTGTATATTTGACTTTATACTGTAACTATCTTGGTTGTATAATTTTGTAACCTTTAATTTTAGAAAATAAATTACAGTGAGAAAAAAAGCCACAAAAAAGAATAGTGTGAACAATTTATCTGAAGGTGTATCTAAAGAAATCAACTCTTGAATTTGAACTACTCGTTCCCATGCTATCAGGCTCACTTCAATCAGGTCTTGAAAAATTGTTTGGGAAAGTATAAAAAGGGAAGACAATAATCCGCCCTCTAATAAGGATCCAAATATACCCACCTGATAGTATTCCTTGTGAAGACTACGACGGAGATAAAAAACGAAAACGAGTAACAAAAATGGCGACCATATTTTGATTGTTTCAATAAATCGTTGCTTTAAATTCTTGAACTTCTCGCTCAGTACCACCCAAATTAAAACAGGCCTCAATAATTCTAGACCATAGTAATAATCTGTAGTTAGCATTGAAACAGCAGCAAGAATAAAAGAAATCAAGACAAACAACCATCTGCGTAAACAAGATGAGCGCACCCCAAGCAACATAAAGCCCATGGAAACAACAGTAAGTGCATAAGGGTAGATATGACGACTTGAGTTTACGGGAATATACTGATGTCCAAAACCTGGATACACAAGAAAAATTACAGAAATCAAAGTGGCCGTGTACACTCTTTTAGGATATAACTGCAACACCATCCACCACAATCCAACAGCAGATAGCCATCGTCCGAATGCAGAAAAAGCCTGCCAGTACAATGGTTTATAACCAAAAATGCGTACTCCCAACATCAATAACCATCCGGATAATGGACGACCCGGGTCTAACTCAGTAATCGATGAAATACCACGTAGCTTTGTTAGCCACAAGAAGGGTAAATCATCAAAATAAAACCCAACCGAATTACAATGCAAGCCAAAATTAATAAAAGCTAAAAGTAATAAAAATATAGGTACTGTCCAAGGTGGAAAAAGTTTTTTATTAATTCTCATTATTCTCTTATTTTTCTAGATTTTGTCACCGCTTGAGTAAAGTTTGTTTCGGGATTGTTCATTCAGTGGCTTGATCCCACAAGCCCAGCACCACCAAGGCGTAAATGCGTTTGCCGTGATTTTCTTTGCCGCTTTTATGCTCATCCAGCAAAGTTTGGATAACAGAGGAATTAAACCACAACTTGAGGTAATTGTCAGAATCGAGCAAAATGTTCTCTGCCCATGCGGAGAGGGAGCCGCGGAACCAGGAACCTAAGGGGACGCCGAAGCCTTGTTTGCCGCGCCCACCCACGGAGGGAGGCAATCTATCGGTGAAGGCTTTTCGGAGCAGGTATTTACCCGTACGCCCTCTCACCTTCATGCTTGCAGGCAGGCGGGCGGCCCAACTGGCAATTTCGTGATCCAGGAATGGGGAGCGGCCCTCTAATGAGTGGGCCATGGCCATGCGGTCGGCTTTGACCAGCAAGTCGCCGGGCAGATAGGTGTGATTGTCGGTGTAGAGGGTGCGGTCAGTAAAGGTTTCGGCGTGGGCGGCTTTAAATGTCTCAACGAGAAAATCTTCTGCGGAGCGGTCGTCCAATTGGAATTTGTATTCATCCCGCCAGAGACGCGCTTTCCAGTCCGGGGAGAAGTAGGAGCCCCAACGCAGGATGCTGGCGCGCGGGTCGATGCTGGCAACTTGCTCAAGCCGTTTGAGGCCATTTATCAGGCCGCGTCCGACGGGTTGATCTTCGGAGTCGGGGAGCAGGCCTGCCAGGGTGGGAATTAGCTTCCGGGTCAGAAGCCTCGGCAAACGGCGGTAGTGATTCGCCCAAGGGTCAAGCCAGTAGCGCTGGTAACCGGCAAAGGCCTCGTCGCCGCCGTCCCCGTTCAGGGCTACGGTTACGTGTTGACGCGTCAAGCAGGAAAGATGATACAAGGGCAGGGCGGCGGGGTCGGCAAGGGGTTCTCCAAAATGTTTCACCAGATGGGAAAGCGTAGCGGGAATGTCGCCAAAGTTAAGGATAAATTCGTGATGGTCTGTGGCATAT
>JAYELX010000102.1:2389-4788 GCA_034717875.1 Chloroflexota bacterium
TAAGGATAAATTCGTGATGGTCTGTGGCATATTGATCGGCCACAGCGCGGGCGTATTCCAGCTCGGAGAAGGCCGATTCTTCAAAACCCACCGAAAAGGTTTTGACCGGTTGATGACTGGCCTCGGCCATGAGCGCAACGATGATGCTGGAATCAATCCCGCCGCTGAGATGCGCGCCCAGAGGCACGTCGCTGATCATGCGCATGCGCACGGCTTCGGTCATACGTTGGCGGAGTTCATCAGCAAGCTCATCCTCGGAGGCTTCCCACTTGGATTGGTACGAGAGTTGCCAATATCGCTGCACATCGCACGTGGAGCGGTCAAACGTCAAGGTGTGCGCGGCGGGGAGTTTATAAATGCCCTCATACGGCGTGAGTGGATCGGGAATGTACTGCAAGCTGAGGTACAGGTCAATGGACGGAAAATGAATGTCGGGGCGCGTGGGCAAGCCCTCAAGCAAGCTGGGAAGTTCAGAACTGAAATAAAGGGTCTCATTCTGGATGGTGTAATAAAGCGGTTTTTGCCCCAGCCGGTCTCTGGCCATCAGTAATTGATGCTTGCGCGTGTCCCAAATGGCGAAAGCGAACATGCCGCGCAGATGATTTACGCAGTTGGGGCCGTATTCTTCGTACAGGTGAACGATGCACTCTGTATCTGTGTTCGTGCGGAAGATGTGGCCGCGCTTTTCCAAGTTGGCGCGCAGTTGCGGGAAATTGTAGATTTCCCCATTTTGGATCACCCAAATAGTTTCATCTTCGTTGGGGATAGGTTGGTCGCCGGTGTGCAAGTCGATGATGGCCAAACGCCGCATAGCCAGCCCTACGCCGGGGTGATAATAGAATCCGTCGCTGTCGGGGCCGCGGTGAACGATGGCCGCGTTCATGGCTTCGAGAGAGGCGCGCTCGACTGGGGCTTGGTCAGGGTGAATGATGCCGCAGATTCCGCACATTTAGACCACCCGCCGTAGCAAATCCAAATACGCCTGAGCCGTCCCCCGCCAGGAATAGGATGCTGCGATATGCTGGCGGGCTGCTGTGCCCATTTCTCGACGCAGGTTTTCCTGGGTGATGAGTTGATGCAAAGCGTCTTGTAATGCTTGGACATCATCTGGGGGCACTAGAAGCCCATTTTTCCCATCGATGACAAGCTCTTCATTGCCGGCAATGTCCGAGGCGATGGCTGGGAGGCCGCTGCTCATGGCTTCGAGCAGGGCGTTGGGCATGCCCTCATGCCGGGAAGGCAAAACGAATAGATTGGCACGTTGATAATAATGATTCAAGGCTTGGCGATGTTTCCAGCCGACAAAGGAGATACGGTCTTGCAGATTTAAGGACTGAGCTTGTTTTTCTAGTTCATTCTGTTGAGGGCCATCTCCGACGATGGTTAAATCCCAAGCCAAACTGTCCAAGTTGGATAGGGCTTCCAAAAGCACATCTAAGCCCTTTTGGTAGACCAGGCGGCCAGTGAACAAAAGCTGGGCAGGGCTCCAAGCTCGGTCAACGGGAGCGTATTCTTCGATGTCTACGCCGTTGGGGATGATGTGTATATTTAGCGAAGGGGCAAAGTCTTCGGCCAGGGTTTTCAGGCCGTCACTGTTGGCTACAACCGCGGCAGCCCCGCGCCAAACCAGATGAATGATGGGGCTGAGCAAACGATGGTATAGGGCGAAATCATAGGGGCGAAATCCGGGCACATCGCCGCCCCGCAGCGAGACAATGTAGGGAATGCCGAAAACTTTTCGCAGCAGCCATGCAGCCGGGCCGCAGGGAACTCCAAAATAGGCAATCACGGCATCAGGTTTCCAGCGCCGCGCCAGACGCAAACTTGCCCAGGCAGCGCTGATCATGAAATGTAATTGCTCCCAAGCCCCGGAGCTAGATTCGGAGCGTCTCAGGGATGGAATTCGCATAAGACGAACACCCCGCCAGATTTCTTCGTGGGGGAGATTTCGAAAGCGGCAAGTCAGCACGGTGACATCTTGCCCGCTGGCAATTAATTCTTGTGCCGTGTGGGCGCTGGCGTTACCTGCACCGCCGCCGATGGGGGGGAATTCGCTGTTGATAATTAAGAATCGCATAATTGGTATGTGGCATGTGGCGAGTTGCAAGTGGCAAGTTACAAGTTGCAAGTGGCAAGTTACAAGTTGCAAGTGGCAAGTTGCAAGTGGCAAGTTACAAGTTGCAAGTGGCAAGTTACAAGTTACAAGTTGCAAGTTACAAGTTGCAAGTGGCAAGTTGCAAGTGGCAAGTTACAAGTTGCAAGTGGCAAGTTGCAAGTGGCAAGTTGCAAGTGGCAAGTTACAAGTGGCAAGTTGCAAGTGGCAAGTTACAAGTGGCAAGTTACAAGTGGCAAGTTGCAAGTGGCAAGTTACAAGTGGCAAGTTGCAAGTGGCAAGTTAC
>JAYELX010000103.1:0-4786 GCA_034717875.1 Chloroflexota bacterium
GGTGAGAATGAGCACGGTCTTTGGGTTGATCCTGAAAAACCCCGCACGGCGTTAGACAAACGCAGCGCAATGAACATACTGCGTAAACGGCTGCTAGACGCGCACGGGTTGCCCGATGATGCAAATGTTATTGTTTCGCTATAAACTGCGAGTCGGGAGTTGTAAATTACTCTCGACTCTCCACTAACGACTCTCGACTCTAAAGGAATCACATGGCAACAATTATCACTGTAGCAAACCAGAAAGGGGGCGTTGGCAAAACAACCACCACGGTCAACGTTGGTCACGGTCTGGCAATGATGGGGCATAAAACCCTGCTCATCGACCTTGATCCCCAATCCAACCTGGCCTCGGCCCTGAATTGCGCAAAGGGAAAGGGGGTTTATTACATGCTCACAATGGGCCATGATAACCGCGAAGAAATCAACTTTATCAAATCACACCTGAAGCCAACGGGAAGGGAGCGTCTCGCTTATATCCCTGGCAATGCCGAGACGGTGCGGGCGCAAAAGGATGTCACCAACCGCACGCCGCCTGCGCCCATTTCGCACATTCGCACCTGCCTTGAGCTTTTTTCCAACGACGTGGATTATATCGTTGTGGACACATCCCCCTCCATTGGTGGGTTGCAAGAGCGCGCTGTTTGGGCTGCTAACCTCGTCATCATCCCCACCAACATGGGCTATTTGAGCAACGAAGGTGTAGCCACATTGACCAACGATCTACGCAGTATTTTCGCTGGAAAGGATTGGCCCGGTAAATTGATGGGCATATTGCCAACCTTCTTCGATGGCCGCACCCGTGCGGATCAGACATCTATGTCGCAGCTTCAAGAAGCCTTTGGCGATAACGTCCTCCCCACTATTCACCGCTCTACTGTCTTCGAAGACGCATCCAGTGCTGGACGCACCATCTTCGAATACGCCGTAGACCATTCGGGTAATCAATACGCTCGGCGAGCTGCACGCGAATATCAGCAAATCATCAAAGCAATTCTTACATTCAGCTAGAAAGGATCGCTATGACTACTGCAAGAAATCCCTATGCAAACCCACCCCAAGAAGACGAAGGCTGGTCACATCTCGATGGGATTCCCACTGGCAATTGGAGACCTGAGAAACGTGATCGGGATCGTGAATGGGAAGCATCTAATCGAGCTTATAGCTACCGCAGCGTCGATCCTAAAATTAACCATGCGCTATTGGAATTAGCCGAAGACTTGATGGTTTCTGTAAGTGATGTGGCAGATGTCTTTATTCGATATGGACTTGCTTGCATCGAGCGTGGTGAGCTTCAAGTCCAATCGCGTATCAAACCCCAATCGCGGCGAATGACACTCATCAACGATGACGAGGATGACTGGCAAGAGGCTTCCTGGAATCAAACTCCCCCCACTAAAAAGAAACGGAGGAAAAAAGCAGAACAGGATGATCAAGAGCAATTATGGAAGCAGCAAGTTGGTTATCGCGTTCAACCAGAGACTCACGCCGCACTACGCAAACTAGCGAAAGCTCATAACGTATCGTCTGGCGATGTAATCACGCTGCTTTGTGGTCACAGTTTGAACGCCTATCAATCCGGTAAACTTATTTTGAACCCGCGGCCTGTAACCGTCAAAATGACCCTAAAAGGAAGCTAAAAATGAGATGCGCGAAAAATAGCTCTCACATTTGCTCCAAATTGATAGTTTTTATAAAAGGAAAATTTGAACGGGAGCGGCATTGCTCCCGTACCCGCTCCCGTTCTGCTCCCGTTCTGCTCCCGTGGCCGCTCCCGTGGCCGCTCCCGTTGCCCTTCAGAAAGGCATCATAGAGCGGTTTTAGAGACCCCACCCTTATGATTACCTATTTGCGGGGTAACGCCGCTTAGAGAGCGTCCTGGCGGCTTGTCAAAAAAATCTGTCTTCATCTAGGAAGTGACCCAATGAATACCAAAAATGCTTGGAAGAAAGCACTGCAACAACTCCAAACCGAGATCCCCAAAGCCCAGTTCGATACTTGGGTGCGCGATGCCAAACTGATCGCCTTCGAAGAGGGGAGGGTTAGCATCGGGGTCAGAAACGCGTACGCGCGCGATTGGCTGGCCGAGCGGCTGGGTGACAAGATAGCACAGACGTTGACCGAGATTGTGAATCAGGACGTCGACGTTCGATTTGTCCTTGCTGGGGGGCAGCCTGTAGCCGAACCGGTTGAGCAAGAAGAGCAGCCATCAAAACCCGACATCGTTATTCAGGCAGAAGCGTATGAGACGGTTTACGAGCAAGTTGTGCTGCCGCACCGGCAAGTGGTTCTGCCGGGATATTTTCGCCGCCATTTACGAGCGATTGGTCCCAAGATAGCCTGGATGTACCTGGCCTTTCGCCAACTTGCTTATCAGCACGGTGCGCGTACTGACATCAGTACAGGCACATATTCGGGCAAGCAAATTGCGGCTTTATGCGGGATTTCGGATCGCACCTTTTGGCGGAGGATCAAAAAAGAGAAAACCTGGAATGCTCTCGAGGGCTTGGTCACTTATCGAGAGGCCGAGCCTCAATGGCAAGATGGGGAGGAGCCCCGCCGCCTCCCGTTGCAATACCAGGTGGCCATGACCCTGCCGCTGACGGGCGCGGACGCGCGCTCTTTGACTTTTTGGCTGCGGGATAACGTCGAAGAGTATGACGATCCCGAGGGCGTGGTCGAAGCGGCTTGCCAGTTGTCATTGCAAGACCTGATCCCACTGGATGCCAAAGCGGATGGCTGGCAGCCCATGAGCGTCCGAGATGTTGTATATCATTTGTTCTCCGGTGCTTTGCCAGAAAGCCAGCTAGAGACGTTGGCGTCAATGCTGCAAAATCACATCATGCCGCCCAAGCAAGATACCATCCACGTGACGCTGTACTTCATGGAAAACGTACTGCCTCACCTGAGCGCGGGGGAAGCCTGGTTACTGACCCTGCTGCGCGACCGTTGCTATGTCAACCGGGACACCGGCGAAGTGCGCAACACGGTCAAGATTAAGGGCGGGTACAAGGAGATGGCAGGGTGGTTGGGAGTGAAGTCAAGAACTATCGGCGATTGGGTGCGAGACAAATCATCTGTTTTTTCCGTGTTCGTTCAGTGTCAAGAGAGCAAAATAAGAACGAAACACATATTTGACGTTTTGCTCGAGGATATACCGCAAGAGTTGATCACAATCGCAATGAATGAAGACTATCATGAACCATTCCAAACAGCTACACAGGCTATCCTTGATGGGGAGGACCCTGAGCAAGTTTGGGAGAAATTAGAAACAAAGTACGCGAATGTCAGTATCGACATACGCGACTTGCAGACCCTATGTACGCGATCGTCAGTATCAAGCTACGCGAATGTCAGTATCGAATCTACGCGACTGTCAGTATCAATATACGCGACTGTCATAGTTAAAATAACCTCCTTAACCTCTTTAAAACCACCTCATAACCTCTTAAATACCTCTACTACAACAACCACTATGACAAACGCGCCCATTGCTAGCGGGGGAATGCCTGAAACAGGAAACAAAAAAACGGTTGTGGTGGGGGATTTATGGGATTTTCTGGTTATTTTTCAACGATTCCCAATAAACTCATCAACCAAAAAGAGACTCAAAGAAAACAAGGCCTCGCCCCATGCCTTCGTCTCGCACTTGCTTTATGCCATCAGCCCCTCAGGGCAGGGGATCAATAGCCCCCTTGCCTATACCCTCAGCGAGCTGAAAGCCAACCCCCACATGGGCGCGGGTGAACACTTTGACCGCCTGGCCATGCTGCCGCCCAGGGAACTGTGGCATTTGTTCCAGGAAGGATTCAAAAATAAAGGCCTGCGCACAACGGGCAATGCTGATTGGGATAGTGCTATGCTTGGGTCGAGACTTGCACGCCTGAACGGGTTGGCCGAGCAGCTCTTTGGCCAAGCGCTAACCGACAAGAAAGTTCACAAAATCATTATTCGAGAAGAACTAACGTGAACACAAATGTCGTATTTCTGTCAGCAATTCCCTATTTGACCTAATTTGCAAGTCATTTTTCTAAAAATAGCTCGAAATGACCGCCGCTCGGTCTGGCACCAATGGGTAAGGTGCACCGCAAGGACCATCGCTATCCAGTTTGTGTGAGCCATATCGGGAATTGCTGTATTTCTGTCGAGGTAGCAGCGATCCCATTTGCCTGGCCAGACGAGTTCAGTGGATGCTACTTCGTTGGTTTTTTTGTCATCGACAAGGCTCCTCATCCATGTTAATTTGGCTTGTAACGGGACTTGTACTTTTATCTGTGCTTCAAATTACGCTCTGATGCTGACTCTGCGAAGCTGCCGGGCAACGGGTTTGAGGTAAGGCGCAACGCCAGATTGGGCAGTGTTCTCTATTCAAGCAGGTGACTTGGCATTTAGGTCTATCTCCCTGCGTCTTTCGCAGCTTTCTCAACCCAGTCAGCGAAGTTATTGTACCCGTTGTCAATTACCTGGTTGTAGGTTGAGTAGATCTCGGAGAAATACACTTTCCGTCCATTCTTTGGGAAAAATAAAATGTTTTGCGCATTAAGCCAAAAACCGACAGCCAGAGACGGCCGTAGAGCGATTTATAGGCGTAGGCCCTAACTATGCCTTGTTTTTGAGGGGTGGTAATGAAAAACTTGATTTTCTCCACGTGCGTAGGCGTGGACTGAGACAGGAGCAGATTAGACTTAACTTCAAGCGTGGTAAACATCCATTGGCAATACAGGCTATCAAGTGGCCAAGGCCGCCCACCTATACCGTAACGCAAAAACGGCTAGCATGGCGTTATT
>JAYELX010000104.1:0-4784 GCA_034717875.1 Chloroflexota bacterium
GTATCGTATAAGTTGGGAGCGTTTTTCATCAGTACCTTTCCTTTTGTTTTTGGTGAATAAAAAGAAAGATAACCTATTTTCTAGGTTTTGAAAAGCGCTCCCTAAAAGATTTGTCAGTCAACCAGGTTTTGATGTTTATTTTGTCACCAACTTGCCGCGCATACGCGCGTAGATAGCATAGTCGATTTCTGTGCGGCGAGCAATGTAGGCCTGAGTCTTTGGGGCCAGATCGCGCCGCTCGGGCAGCCGCTCGGTGACGCGGATGCCAAAAGCGTCCGACCCGGCCCCGGAACCAAACGAGACCATCAAGATGCGGTCTCCCGGTTCGGCCACATCGAGAATGGCAGTCAGCCCGAGGATGGCCGCGCCCGAATAGGTATTGCCAATTTTTGGAACTAGCAAGCCCGGGGCGATTTGCTCTTTGCTGAAGCCTAGTTTTGTCGCTACACGGGTTGGGAATTTGGTGTTGGGTTGGTGGAATACGGCGTATTGATAATCATGCGGGGACGTGCCTGTAGCTTCCAAGTATGTTTTGGCGGCAGAATTAATATGTTTGAAGTAGGCCGGTTCACCGGTGAAACGCTGGCCGTGTTCGGGGTATTTTTGATATTCCCGCCGCCAGAAATCGGGCGTGTCGGTGACGTAGGAGAGGCTGCTTTCGATCACAGCCAGGGATTCTTCGGCGGGGCCAATCAGATAGGCTGCGCCGCCGGCTGCGGCAGTGTATTCGAGGGCATCGCCGGGGCGGCCCTGGGCTGTATCTGCGCCGACGGCAAGGGCGTATTTTGCCATTTTCGAGCCGACAAAGCCCATCGCTGCGACCATTGCTTCAGTGCCGGCTTTGCAGGCGAATTCCATGTCGGCTGCTTGGGTGTGCGGAACGATGCCCAACGCTTCGGCTACAATGGTCGCGGTGGGTTTTACCGCGTAGGGATGTGATTCTGATCCAACCCACACGGCGCGGATCTCTTCGGGGTTGATACCAGCACGGGCGAGGGCATTGCGGGCCGCCTCTATGGACATGGTAACTGTATCTTCATCGAAGCCGGGTACAGATTTTTCTTGAATGGGCGTTCCGCCCGCGCCCCCAGTCCAAACGCGGGAAATCTCTTTTGCGGGCAGGCGGTAGCGGGGCACATAGGCTCCATAGCCAACGATGCCTACGGGGCGGGATGGTTTTAAAAGGGTCTTGTCGTTCATGGTTTTTTTCATGGGGTGTTTGTTATAGTTTGAGTCAGCGATTCAGCGATTCGGCGAGGCGGCGTATTCTCGTATTCTCGTTACTCACGCTCTGCGTGGTAACGCTGTTCCTAACGCTCCGCGTTCTTGCCTTATGACGCAGAGCGTCCAAGGTCTCGTGCCAACGCGGAGCGTAGGCACGAGATTAGTTCTCGTTACTCACGCTCTGCGTGGTAACGCTGTTCACAACGCTCCGCGTTCTTTCAGAGTGAAGGTCTACTGACCAAACGTGATAGGATTTCGCGAGCGCGGTCTATGCGCACGGTTTTTTCGGCTGCTAATTGCTTTGCCAAACGGGTGATTTCTTCGCCTTGGGCACCAGCGGAGATGGCAACTTGCCGGGCGTGTAGATTCATGTGGCCGCGTTGGATTCCTTCGGTTGCCAGGGCGCGTATCGCGGCCAGATTTTGAGCCAGCCCCACGGAAACGATGATTTCGGCCAGTTGGCTGGCGGTGGTCACGTCCATCAATTTGAGGGCGACTTGCGCTGCGGGATGAACTTTGGTAGCCCCACCGACGATGCCTACGGCCATTGGCATTTCCAACGTGCCAACCAGATTCCCATCGGCGTCTTGCCCCCAAGTGCTCAGCGATGTATAACGCCCGCTGCGAGCGGCGTAGGCATGTGCGCCCGCTTCCACGGCGCGCCAATCGTTCCCGGTCGCTACAACGACGGCATCTACGCCGTTCATAATGCCTTTGTTATGAGTGGCTGCCCGGTAGGGATCAGCGGCGGCAAAGGCCCAGGCAACGATGATGCCATCGCGAACTTCCTCGGCGCTGTACTCACCAAAGGCCAGCTCCGCGAGCGGGATAGTGCAGCGCGTTCGCGCCAGACGGCGGTCTGCCAGGTTGGAGAGAATGCGCAGATGCACACGCCCGCCGGTGATGGCTTCGATGTGCGGGGCTAATTTTTCGCAGGTCGTGTTGATTGCGTTCGCGCCCATAGCGTCGCGCACATCGTAAATCAGATGGGCCGCTAGAAATGTTCCAATATGGGAATCTTCGATCAGGCGCACTTCTAGATCGCGCGGGCCGCCGCCTAGTTTTTTCAGCACCGGGTCAACATCTTCGGCTTCACGCAGCAGAGCGGCTTTGTTTTCTAGCAATGCCGAACGCGCAGCATGAGGTGAGGGTGTGTCCAGGATTTGGATTTGGCCGATCATTTCAGGTGCGGTAGTATGAGCGTTAAAGCCTCCACCCGCGCGGGCCAATTTTGCCATGTAGGATGCCCCGGCTACAATCGAAGGTTCTTCGACGACCATCGGGATGATGATTTCGCGCCCGTTGATCAGAAAGTTAAGCGCCAAACCTAACGGCAATGCGTACGTCCCAACCACGTTTTCGATTACATGTTGGGCTTGTTCGAGCGAAAGGCCGCTTTTTCCTGACAGTATGGCTATATCTTCCGGGGTTAGCAACCCACATCGAGTTAGAAGAGCTTGTCTCTCTTCGAGACTAAGGTTATAGAATTTTGGAATACGTGAGCTTGTTTGTGTATCAGTCATAGTAGAAATTTTAAGCTAAAAATCTGGCAAAAACTATCAAAGTGGATAATTTGAGGTAAAATTACCCGCGGTGAGGAATAAATTATGATAACACTTACACGTAAGCAGTTGGAAGATAGGCTGGCGTCATTACATCATGCGAGTCTCCAGTTGGTTAGTGATTTGTCGCGAAATAATGTGCTGGAACGGATCGTCCGGATGGCTCGAGAGCAAGTTGATGCACACTATGCAGCCATTGGCATTGTCGATGAAAATGGGGACTTAGAAAAATTTATCCATACGGGTATGACTGAAGATGATGTGGCAAAAATCTCCCATCCGCCAGAAGGGTCAGGGTTGATTGGTGCCATTATAGGCGAGCAGCATTCTATCCGTATAGCTGATATTGCTGAAGATGCGCGCAGTGAGGGCTTCCCCCCCAACCACCCGCAGATGTCTTCTTTTTTGGGGGTTCCGATTATGTCGGGGGGACGCATGTTGGGGCATATTTATCTGACCGACAAGGAAAATGCGCCTGAGTTCACCGATGACGATGAGGTCGCTATCGAAACTTTGGCCGCTTATGCTGCTGTGGCAATCGTTAACTCGCGTTTATTCGAGAATGTTATCGAGCGCGATAAAGCTTTGCTTCAGCAATTCGACGAAATGACTTTGCTTTATGATTTAGCCAAAAACTCTGCGCACAATTCCAATGTAGACGAGATTTTGGATCAGACTCTAAACCAGGTAATTGCACATTTTGGGGTTCAAGCTGGAGAGGTTTTTTTGCAAGAGGAAGATAATGGCGTCTTGTGGCAAAGAATGCACTGTGGTGAAGCTGCTTCCGCTTTTTGTTGCCGGCAGCGGTTCGAGTTTGGGGAGGGTATTGTGGGGCGGTCGGCGAAAGCGGGAAAGCCGCTCGAAAGCACGTCGCTAGAAGCGGTTTCGGATTTCTTGCGGCCTGCGGTCATCGAAGCTGGTTTCAAGCATTTGGCTTGCATTCCACTGCTGGCAAGTAATAGGGTCATTGGTGTGATGACTTTGGCCAGCCGCACAGACCGCCAACATACCTGGCGTGAATTAGATTTACTGGAGACAATTGGCAACTGGTTAGGAACTGCTATCGAGAATGCGCGTTTGCAGCAGCAAAGCCGTCGCCTTGCCATTTTGGAAGAGCGTGAGCGCATTGGTATGGATTTGCACGATGGGATTATTCAATCGATTTACGGGATTGGGTTGGCCCTTGACTACGCTAGAATTTCCATCGATGATGATGTTAGTGTAACCCGGCAAAAAATCAATGAGAGTATTGATGGGCTTAACGATGTTACTAGGGATATTCGTGTTTATGTTTCAGACTTACGCCCCCGACAGTTGCGCGGGGATGAATCTTTGCCACATGGGGTCCAGCGTTTGCTCGACGAATTTCGCACAAACACCAACGCCAAGACCGCTCTGGCCACTGGTGATAGCGGTATTGATAGTTTGATGCTGCCTCGACAGCACGCTTTGACATTGTTCCACATCTGTCAAGAATCGTTGGCTAACGTGGCTAAACATGCTCAGGCTCAAGATGTCGAAGTGCAGTTGTGGTCTGTAGATGGGCGCGTATTACTCAAGGTAACAGATAATGGCCGTGGGTTCGACACAGATCAAATTGGCAAGGTGATGGGACATGGTCTTTCCAACATGCACCGACGCGCGCGTAAGGTGGGAGGAGATGTCGAAATTTCTTCGAAGATAGATCACGGTACTACTATTCTCGCTTGGGTTCCGTGGAATGGGGATTGTGTTTCTGTGTCGTGATGGGGGAAATAGATCGAAAAATCGGGGGGTTTCGATAGCGAAGGTCGACTAACCAGGTAACGGATGATCAAGTTGAAACGTTCGACGAAGGAAGTGTTGACCAGCAATTCCCGTTTTGACTAAATCCAGACTTCGGAAGTCTTCGGATGCCTTTTTGTTAGCGAAATATGTCGTTCGAGACTTCCGAAGTCTTGCCTCTTCTTCATAATATCGGGAATTGCTGTTGCTTCGTGAACCTTCCCGTTATATCAA
>JAYELX010000105.1:0-4769 GCA_034717875.1 Chloroflexota bacterium
GGCATGGAAACCACCCGCCTCATCCGCCAACAATCCACCGTCCCCATCATCATCCTGACCGCTTTGGACGAAGAAAGCGACAAAATTCGCGCCTTCGAATTGGGTGTCGACGATTATCTCACCAAACCCTTCGGCGTTGGAGAGCTGTTGGCCCGGTTAAAGGCTGTTTTACGCCGAGCACACTGGACTGATGTTCCGGTACGCCAGGGTCGTCTAATACATGGGGACATCACCGTCAATCAGGAGCGACACGAAGTCATTGTGCGCGAGGACAAAGTCAACCTGACCCCCACTGAATTCAATTTGCTCGTCTACCTTATGGAACACGCCGGCAAAGCAATACCACATGAAGCCATTCTAAAAAACGTCTGGGGACCGGAATACGGCCGAGAGACTGAATATCTGCGCGTTTATATCGGGCACTTGCGCCAAAAAATCGAAAAAGACCCCACCCAACCACATTACTTGCTTACAGAACGGGGAATTGGTTATCGATTCGAAGCAGCTAATTGATTTGCGCGCATCATCGGATATACTTAAAGTATGAATGCACCTAAAATGCCCCCCTTCTTTATTCCCGCACCCCTTGCAAGAATAAATAAACCATTGGCTCGATATCTTCCTCCGCTCCCGGGGAAAGTTGCTGCTTCCTGGTTGGAGAAAAACATCCCCAGGGGAGAGCTGATTCTGGACCCGTTTGGGGCTGCTCCATCCCTGGCTGTGGCTGCCGCCCGAAGTGGATACCGATTAATTGTGGCAGCAAACAACCCGGTGCTGGCCTTCATCTTGAAAATAGAAGCCGCAGCAGCGCGCAAACCCGATTTACAAGCCGCATTAGCAACCCTTAGCTCAACCCGGATCAGAGATACGCGCCTAGAACCACACATCCAATCACTCTACCAAACCCAGTGCCACAACTGCGGACGCAGCATTATAGCTGAAGCCTACTTATGGGAGAAGGATTCCACAGTCCCATACGGGCGAATTTACACATGCCCCCACTGCAAAGACAGCGGCGAATATCCCACCACCACAGCTGACGAAACTAACGCTGCCAGTTTAGGAACTAGCGGCCTGCATCGCTCCCGTGCCCTGGAACGCGTGGCTCCCCTGCATGATCCCGATCGCACCTACGCCGAAGAGGCCCTCGATACTTACCCAGACCGGGCCGTGTATGTATTAGGCACACTCATCAATAAACTCAATGGACTGACTCTCCCCAACGATCAACGAGAACTTATCGCCGCCCTGCTGCTGACCGCATTCGATCAAGCCAACACATTGTGGCCGCATCCCATCGAGCGTGAGCGCCCCAAACAATTGACCGTTCCCCCTAAATATCGCGAGAACAATATCTGGCTGGCACTGGAACAAGCCATAGACATTTGGGCATCGGACGCGGCCCCAATCCCCCTCACGCAGTGGCCCGAAACACCCCCCACCGATGGCGGCATCTGCATCTTCGAAGGCCGTATCAAAGCTCTCGCAGCCGAGTTGGCCGACACCCCCATTGCTGCCGTGCTGACCACTTTCCCGCGCCCCAATCAAGCCTTCTGGACTCTATCGGCGTTGTGGAGCGGATGGCTATGGGGTGCAGAAGCAGTGGAACCCATCAAAGCGGTACTGCGTCGGGAGCGATATAATTGGCGATGGCACACAACCGCCATCCATACTGCGCTCGATAGCTTAGTTCCCGTCCTGCCTTCGAAAATACCCTGCTTCGGTCTAATCGGCGAAACAGAACCGGGCTTTCTATCTGCCGCCATGATCGCAGCTCACCAGGCCAGTTTGGAGCTTCGTGGGATTGCGATGCGGCCCGAAGTGAAACAGACGCAACTGACGTGGGTAATAGCAAAGGAAACAGAAGAGGCCGAGGAGGCCGAGGCAGCAAAAGAGAGAATCCGCACCGGAGCAAAATCGTATTTAGAAAAGCGCGCGGAACCTTCCGTATACCTGCCAGTACTCGCGGCGGGATTAGCAGCATATTTCGAAAAGGCTGAGCCTCATATTTCCCCCGCTGAAACTTTCGACAAACTACAAGAAATCTTAACAGAGACGCTTTCCTATCGAGGGGGATTCCTTCACCTGGGCAGCACAGGAAAATCACCCCAGACTGGCTGGTGGTGGCTGCAAAAACATGAACAAGATAATCTCCCCCTTTCCGACCGGGTTGAGATGACCCTGGTCCGCTACCTGCTAAAACATCCCAAATGTACACTGGAAGCCCTGGATGAGGCTGTCTGCGCGGCGTTGCCCGGTCTGCTAACGCCCAAATTAGAGCTTATTCAAGTCTGTCTGGAATCTTACGGCAAACAACATCCCCCGGGAAGCGGTTTATGGCAAATCCGCACCCAGGACAAACCTGCCGCCCGCCGCGTCGATTTGAGCAAGATGGCAAAATCAATCCTGGCACTAGGAAAACACTTCGAGTTTGAGACAATCAAGGTAGCGGAAGACCCTCGTAGCTTCCAATGGTATGACACCAATGGGGAGATTCATTATACGCTTTACTTGACCGCATCAGCAGTGCTTGGCAAAATCACACAGTTGCTGCACTCGCCATTGAACAAAGCATTGATCGTACTTCCCGGCGGCCGCTCGAACCTGGTTGCATATAAATTGGATCACAACCCTGTATTGAACCAGTTTATGAAATCCCATTGCCAATTAGTCAAATACCGTCACTTACGCTATCTGGTCGAAAATCCCATTTTGAACTTGGCAAACCTGGACGAGCAACTCGGCCTCGACCCTTTGACTTTCACCGAACCGCAAATTCGTCTTCTGTAAAATAAAGGAAAACCGCCCCTCAAACGAGTTTACTTTCTGTTGCTTACCACCTCGCCTTCGTCAAACAGCGTTATAATTTTACTAACGAAGGCCTGCTTCTTTCAACGATAGTGAAGGTCTCCCGACCGAACGCCTACCCGATGCCCACCCCGCTCGGTCTGGCACCAATGGGTGTGCACCGCAAGGACCATCGCTATCCCACATCCACTTTTGCAGATGGTGAAGGTCTCCCGACCGAACGCCAAGACCATCGCTATACCCTTGAGAATATCGTTATAATATCTGCACTTTATAATTTCACCAACGGAGGGTTGCTTCCATGAAAAACACCGTTTTCGTATTTGTTTGTTTCATTTTTCTATTCGGACTTGTTTCAGCCGCCAACGCCCAAGCGCCCACAGGGAATTGGAGTAGCAACATTTTCTGTCAAAATCTGGATACTGATCTCCCTGCAAATATCAAACTGAGTTTCTACCCCCACGGTGAGGCTGCCGCGGCTCTGATCTACGATGATATCATCCCTGCGGGAGGCAGTAAGAATTACGACACATCCGAACTTGATCTCCCCGACGATTTCTTGGGCGCTGTCGTAGTCAACTCGACACAAGCAGTAGTTTGCACTGTCAACACCCAAAAGGCAGGCACAGGCTCCAGCGAAAGTCCTTATCGAATTGCGGCCAGTTCGGGCACAGATGAAACCGAAACAGCTTCCAGCATGTACGCTCCTCAAGTGATGAAAGACTATCACGAATGGAACTCTTATTTCGCCGTCCAAAACACAAGCGAAACCGAGATCACAGTGGAGGTCACCTATAAAGACCGAGCCGGTAATAATGTCCCCGAGGCCGCAGAGACGGCAACGATTCCAAGTTATAGCAACACGACCTTCAATCAGGCCACCAACCCTGGGCTTCCATTGGAATTTGTCGGCGCCGCAAAAGTGACCGTCACAGATCCCGCCGAAGCAAAGATGACCACGGTGGTCAACTTTTACAACAACGGCACAGGCTCCGGGACGTCGCAATTCCATAGTTACAACGGATTCAGTAATGGAGCCAGTAAATTATACATTCCCCGAGTAGTGCGCAGATTCTATGGATACAACAGCGGCGTCACGGTACAAAATGTCGGCGATGTTGATACCAGCGTCACTATCACTTTCAATTTCGCTGGCGAGTCATATACTTATAATTCGGGCACGATTCCCCAAAATGTAGCCCTGGTGCTTTACCTTCCCGATGTCAGCGTGCTCGAGCCCGTGGACTCACTCATCGTTAATTATCGCTTTGGCAACGCCGTCGTTGAGGTCGACAACCCCGAAGGTGAAATTGTAGCCATTGTCAACGAGGACAACCGAGGCAACGCGGCGGACAATGATGACAAAGAAATTCCCGGGGAACGCATTGGGCAAGGCTCCACGTACAGCGCAATCCCCGCCGGGTCGGAAAGCCAGACACTATACTTCCCTCAAGTACCCAACAATGTAGATGGCGTTTTCTCGGGCGGATTTTATATTTCCAATGTGACGGGTAGCGCAGGCGTATGCGATATTTATTTTTACGGCGCAGAGGGTGCTAATCTTGACGACGTCGCAATCGGTGCAAACGGTTCACTCTCATACTACATACCCAACATCCCCAACGTGCCCGATGGTTTCAACGCCGGCGTTCGCGCCAATTGCTCTGTGAATGTCATTGGTATCCTGAACTTTGCTGCCGCTCCCGGCAGCGGTAAAGTGGGCGATAGCTTCACTCAGAATAATGGCTTTAACAAGTAGAGAGCCGACACACGAGCGACAATATTTGGAATTGCTTAGTCCATTTGCCCTCATCCTTTCCCTCACCCTAATCCTTTTGCCCTCACCCTAACCCTCTCCCAAAGGGAGAGGGAATAACTTCCTCTCCCTTCGGGGTGTGCGAAGCATGCAAAGCAAGGACTGAGGTGGGGGAGGGAAAGATTACCAATATTTATACGCGCCT
>JAYELX010000106.1:0-2788 GCA_034717875.1 Chloroflexota bacterium
GGAGCAGGGGGACTTGCTTAGGCGTAGAAGAAAGCCGTTCTCCCCCCGTGGTAGGGGAAGATAGGCATGGGCGGCGCGCTGGAAGATGAGGTTGATCGGTTCTCCCCCCGTGGCGGGGGGAGTTAGAGGGGGGTGAATACTTACTCCAGTGATATAATTCACAGCATAACCGACTTGCCAACACCCACAGGTGCCTATGAACGATAAACTAAAAACTACCTTCGCACTGGTTTCCTTTACCGCCGCGCTTACCTTACCTTTGATCGGGCTGGGTTACGGATGGTGGCGTTGGGACATAAGCACCGGCTTAATCATCATGGCCGGTATTTTTGTGTTTTTCTTTGCTGCTGGGGCCTTGGCATTGGCGCGAGTACACGATCTCTCGTGGCTGGCGACCAGCTTACCTTTTCTGTTTGGAAGCTTATACACCGTCATGCCAGATGTGATCCCGTTGCAGGTGGACGACGCTGTCACGACCACAGCCGGCGCTCTGCTCTCGTATGCTCTGGCATTGCGAAAGAAACCAAATACGCCTAAATGGATAATCATCCCGCTGCTTGCCGCTGGATCTTATGCGTTGCTGGGTGGCGCATTGCCCGGCCCCGTTGATGAGATCATCGTCGATGTGGTTGCGTTACTGGTGGCTGGAGTGGGTGCCCGCAAAGGCTCGAACGATTTGCGTTAATAGCACCTCACGAACCAAACCAGCATTCTGCTTCCTGTCACCTGACACCTGACACCTGACACCTGATACCCGACACCTGATACCTGACCCATGTTACGCTCACGTTACCGACGAATTGTTTTCTTCTTTACACGTGCCACCGTCAGTCTGTTATGGTGGAATGTTATATTGAGACGTTTGGGATTCCGCCGATGGGCAAAAAAGACGCGCCCCAGACGATTACAACGCATTGCCTCATCTTATCGGTTGTTGGCGATTCGGATGGGAGGCGTGCTTATCAAAGTGGGACAGTTTCTCTCTGCGAGGGTTGATGTGCTGCCTCAGTCAATTACCGACGAGTTGTCTGGGCTTCAGGACGAAGTCCCCCCGGAGGATTTTGATGATATTCGACGCTTAGCCGAAGCTGAGTTAGGAGCACCGCTCGATAAGCGTTTTATTCATTTTGAGCAAGAACCATTGGCCGCGGCTTCTCTGGGACAGGTTCACCGCACTTCGTTGAGAAAGGCTGCGTACTATGTTCGAGAGGGGCAACAAGACGAAAATGAAACCATCGTAGATGTAGTCGTCAAAATTCAGCGCCCCAATATCGAAAAGATTATCGCCACCGATCTGGCCGCTCTGCGCACGGTGGGAAAGTGGTTGAAACGCTATAGGCCAATCCGTAAGCGCGTTGACCTTTCCACCCTGCTGGATGAGTTCACTCGTATTCTCTACGAAGAGATCGATTACCTGGCCGAGGGGCGCAACGCCGAGACTTTTTATGCGAACTTCCAAGGCCGTTCGGATGTCTGTGTGCCGCGCGTGATTTGGTCTCATACAACCAAACGCGTGCTTACGTTGGAAGATGTATATGCCATAAAAATCACCGATTACGAAGCTATCACCGCCGCAGGCATCGACCGAGCAGAGGTATCCACACGTTTATTCAACACATATCTGGAGCAGATTTTCCGCCATGATTTCTTTCACGCTGACCCCCATCCGGGAAATTTATTCGTTTGCCCACTGGATGCAGGAGATTTAGACTCAGCCCCCGCCTGGGCGCTGACATTTGTAGATTTTGGTATGGCAGGGCATGTTCCCCCAAACATGCGCGCTGGATTGCGAGAGCTGGTCATTGCTGTGGGGACTCAGGATTCCGAGCGGCTAGTGCAGTCTTATCGTATGTTGGGCATTTTGCTCCCAAATGCCGACTTGGAGTTGATTGCAGAGGCCGAGGCGGCTGCTTTCGAACTTTATTGGGGCAAGAGCATGAGTGAATTGCGGGAGATCGGTTTCGAGGAGATGCACGAGTTCGCCAAAGAGTTCCGGGAGTTAGTTTATGATATGCCCTTCCAGGTGCCCCAAGATTTAATCTTGCTGGGTCGATGCGTAGCGATTCTATCGGGTATGTGCACTGGTTTGGACGCCCAGTTCAATTTGTGGAAACCGTTGTTGCCTTTTGGTAAAGAACTGTTAGCCGAGGAGGTAGATGATGGTTGGGAGTTCTGGCGAGATGAAATCGTCGATTGGGCGAAAACGGTTGTTAGTATGCCCGTGCGCTTAGACCGGGTGCTAGGGCGAATCGAGCGGGGCAAGTTGAACGTGCGCATACCGGAGCTGAAAGCTCATCTGGCGCGCCTCGAGACAGGCATGCGGCGCATGGTGCGCGCGATGATATTCGCGGCAATGCTCATGGGTGGTATGCAGCTTTATATTTCTGGGGAGTTGGTGTTTGGGAAAATATTGCTTGGGGGCGCGTTCTTATCCCTGGTTTGGACTTTGGCAGCCAGACCACGAAAGCGGTAGTGCGTGGATGTTATTATTATTGGGTGCGTTCCAGAGCGGAGTCGATGAGACCTCGGACAGCCATTAGCATTTCTCTTCGAGCTGCTTGGCGGTGTGCGATGAATTCTGGCGGTACCAGAGCTTCGAAACCATCTCGCATTTCTTGTCTGGCAGCCTTGATATGCTGGCGTGCATCTTCTGGAATGTGATTTTTGAAAGATTTGTGTGGGGATGTCTTTTCTTTAGACATTATTTGCTCCTTTTGTATTTGATCTCGATTTTATTATTGCACGAGAGAGAACTGCCGTCAAGAGGGCAAGCGAAATTTTGACATCT
>JAYELX010000106.1:2888-4745 GCA_034717875.1 Chloroflexota bacterium
CCTTGACGCAGGAGCGTCATAACAACGGTGAAACCGCGAAGCGATGTCACCAGAATACCAGAATATCCCCGATTCCTGACCCCTGACACCTGGAGTATGATATGTTTCGACAATGGACATTGACTGTACTATTACTGATAATTACTATGACCGCCTGTGAAAAGTCGGAGCCACTCCCGCCTACTGACGTGAGTGATGCGGCAATTTCTATACAAGAATTGACCGCAATGACATCGACAGCAACAGTTCTATCGCTGCCGACAAAAACGATGACGGTGGCCCCAACGGATGTTCCCCCTACCTTGACACAGGATTCCGTGATTGCTGCCGAGCAGCCTACCCCAACATCCTCCTCTTACGATGAAGCTGTGGCGGCGACAATTTTTACTTCTGACCGCTTTTTCGAAGTCCAGCAAGGCACGCCGATAACGATGTCGAACTGGGCCCACCCTGAAGCTGGGTGCAATTGGTTGGGGGTTGCGGGGCAAGTATTTGACATTGAAGGAAGCCCCGCTGCCAGCTTTATAGTCGAAGCAGCCGGCAGGTTAGAAGGGAATCAAATTGTTGGCTTGGCCCTTACAGGGTTGGATAGCGTCTATGGCCCGGCGGGTTACGAGATCCAATTAGCCGATCATGTTATTGCCTCTCAAGACGAAGTATGGATTCAACTAAAGGATTATGCTGGGGAACCACTTTCTTGGCCAATACTCATTGACACTTTCGATGACTGTGAGAAGAATGTGATCGTGTTGAACTTTGTAGAATCTGAAAGCCCGCCGCCACCAATTGAAGAATATGATCTCTTTTTGCCCCTTGTCTTTCGTGCAGCACCGTAATCCGAGAATGAACCATCCAAAAATTGTGATAACAAATTACTAATAATGTGGAAATCGCGATATAATATATTTCGAAAAAAATATATGTATTTGGAGAAAAACAATGACATTGGTACAAGTTGAAAATGGCAAAATAGTACGATTATTGAGTATTCAAGGTGGACGTGGATTGCATCAAAAACTGTCTCAACTCGGTTTGACACCTGGGGATAGCGTTCGTATTCTGCGTCATGCTCCTCTGGGAGGCCCTATTCTTGTTGATGCCGATGGACGCTCAGTTGCCCTGGGGCGTGGGGTGGCTTCTAAAGTTATAGTCGAGGAGATGTGATGCGGTTTGCGTTGGTTGGGCAACCAAATTGTGGTAAAAGCACTCTATTCAATCAAGTAGCGGGATATAAAGCTGAAACGGGGAATTTTACAGGCACAACTGTTACATTTACCGAAAGTAAAGTTCGTGTGTTGGGTGAGGTTGTGGAGTTAGTTGACCTACCTGGCACCTATACGATGGCAGCGTCTAATCCGGCCGAGCGTGAGGTGCTGCGTTATCTCAGCTTTAATCCTGTCGATGTCATTATCAATGTGCTTGATGCTTCGCACCTGGCCCAGAGTTTGAACTTGACCATGGAAGTCTTGGAGTTGGGGCGCCCAACCGTGGTGGCTCTAAATATGATGGACGAAGCGGCACGCTTTGGAATGTCATTGGATGGGCCTAAGTTACAGCAGCTTTTGGAGGTTCCAGTATTGCCGCTGATTGCCAGCAAAGGCCGCGGCGTCAAGGCGGTTTTTACAGCCGCTTTGCACGCTGCCCGTGATGGGAGAATTCCACCGCGGCCGAAATATAGTCTCGATTTAGAAAATATTGCCATAGATTTGGCTGCTCAGGTGGATCAAAAGATTGGGAGTTTGGGCAAGACCTCGTTGGCTATAAAATTATTGGAGGGTGATAATGATTTGTTGGCGCGTGCTCAAGAGAAAAATCCTGACTTGAAATCAAAAGTCGAGACCGCGCAAATACACATCC
>JAYELX010000107.1:0-4737 GCA_034717875.1 Chloroflexota bacterium
ATGTGTAATGCACATGCAGCCGTGCCGTTGCCGTAGGCATGCAAAGCAAGGCACACCACGCCGAAGGCGCGCAGAGCGTGGGTGCACACCGTGTGACAAAGCAAGGTACGCATGCGAAGCACGCAAATGACCAGTCCATTCTAGTCACTACCACTTCCCGCTCGCCGAACAACACACCACCCCGGAGAAACAGTCAATGAAAAATAGATGGAAAGCTCTCCCCTTCATCTTTGTGGTCGTCGCAATAATAGGGATATTTTCATCAGCCGCATCGCCTAATCCCGCCGCCGCGGCCCCAATGGGCGGCGACGATGACCCTGATCCTGAACCAGCTATCGAGCCAGAACTACAAGCCCAGTTTATGGCCGAAGGGGAAGCCGGGTATATGATTCAGTTCCGCCACCGGCCAAATCTATCCCTGGCTTATCAACTCGATTGGGAAACACGCGGCCGCTTTGTGGCTAATTCACTCCAGACATCGGCCGATAAATCGCAGCTGCGGGTGCGGGCCTATTTGGACGCCAAGGGCGTGGATTATAAACCCTTCTGGATTCAAAATGTCATTCTTGTCAATATATCTAATCGAGAAACATTCGATGGTTTGATGAGCTTCATCGAGGTCGATTCGCTGCGCTCGCGGCGGCAACCGATGCTGCACGAACCAGTTGAGATAATGCCGGTTCAACGCAACCCTGCCGCGGGGGTGGAAATGAATCTCCAGCATGTCGGGGCTGATCAGGTTTGGGGGATGGGATACACTGGCGAAGGCATCGTCGTTGCCAATATCGATACAGGCGTCCGATACACGCATCAAGCCCTGCTGAATCAATATCGCGGAAATCTGGGCGATGGAAATTTTAATCATAATTATAATTGGTGGGACCCCGAATTGGGCGGCAGCGATCCAATCCCCAACGATTGGCACGGACACGGCTCTCATACCATGGGCATCATTTTGGGCGACGACGGACAGGGCAACCACACGGGTATGGCTCCGGGGGCAACCTGGATGGCTTGCCAGGCCTTCGAAGGCAATGACAGTGAATTATTGGAATGCGGCCAATTTCTGTTAGCGCCGTGGGATTTGAATGGCGAAAATCCCGACCCGACCAGGCGGCCTCACGTCATCAACAATTCCTGGGGAGATTGCGTTCAATATCTGGATACCTGGTATCTGGGCATGGTCGAAAGCTGGCTGGCGGCGGGAATTTACCCGGTCTTTTCCAATGGCAATACTTCCAGTTGTGGCTATAGTGAACCGCCGGGTTTGAACACTGTCAGCAACCCGGCTCGTTATGGCAACGTGACAGGCGTAGGCTCGACTGGGAAGAATGATGGCCAATATGCAACTCATTCCAATTGGGGGCCTACGGATAGCCCAGATGTGCTCAACCCCAATGAATATCCCAATATCAAGCCTCAGGTGGTCGCCCCCGGTGTGAGAATCCTTTCTGCTTTCAACAGTGGGGATGCGGACTACCGCGAGATGAGTGGGACGTCTATGTCCGCTCCGCATGTCACCGGCCTGGTTGCCCTGATGTGGGACGCGGCGCCATGTTTGATCGGTGAATATGCTGCTACCGAGACGATCATTCAGGCTACGGCCAACCCGGTTTCTTACGATGATGGCAGCGGTAACGGCGCTGTGACTCCAAATAATGCCACTGGTTGGGGCGAGATCAATGCTGCCAGCGCGGTTCAGACTGCCAAAGATTATTGCAATGCCGATTTTCGCATTGATGCTGGGCCAGAGGTCCAAAGTGTTTGTGCGCCCAATGATGTGCTTTATGATGTCAATGTGGGCGAAGTCATGGGCTTCGACGAGGCTGTAACTCTGAACGTAATTTCCCCACCGCCGGGTGCAGGCATTAACTTCAACCCCAACCCGGCGACTCCCCCAACAAGCAGCGTGCTGACCATTAGCACTGCCGATGTGACCGCTGCTGGAATCTATGAAATGGAGGTGATAGGGATTTCCGGTCAACAGACGCATACCGATACCGTGACACTAAATCTCTATGTGGGAATACCGCAACCTCCCTCCATTGTGGCTCCCGTTGATGGGGCTGATACCGTCTCCGTGACGCCCACCTTCCGCTGGGAGTTGTCCGAACAGGCTGCTTATTATCGTTTGGAAATTGCCACCGATGCAGCCTTCAACCAGATTGTCTATTCTGCTGAAGTCACCGAAACCAGCCATACCATCCCAGATTGGCTCGAACACAACAGGCAATATCACTGGCGTGTGACCGCGGCCAACACCTGCGGAGATTCGACAACTTCTACAGCCAGCTTCGAGACCAGCACCCCCGCCTCGATTTTATTGGTCGACGATGACGATAATAAGCCCGACGTGAGCGAGTATTACACTGACAGCCTGGATGCCCTGGGTTATGGCTATGATGTTTGGGATACCTGGAACAGTGACGACGAACCAGACGCCGCCCATCTGGCTGCGTACGAGATTGTGATTTGGTTTGTGGGCGATGAATGGGAAGCCCCAGCAGGCCCTGGAACCGAAGCAGAATCGGCTCTGGCAGCCTGGTTAGATTCCGGCAAATGCTTGCTGCTCAGCGGCCAGGATTATTTGTGGAACCGCGGTGTCGATAGCTTTGTTAGAGAGTATCTGGGGGTTGATGATTTCGATAGTGATATCACTCAAACCAGCGTCACCGGGGTTGGAGACGTGCTGGATGGGCTTGGCCCCTATGCCCTGGAATATCCTTATTACAATTTCAGCGATGGATTAGCAGCGACCGCATCGGCCTCTGTGGCCCTAAGTGGGAACAAAGGTAATGCTGGTTTGATGGTGGACAACGGTATTTATAAAACCACTTTTTGGGCCTTCCCCTTCGAAGCGATTCCCTCGCTCAATGACCGCGGCGAATTGATGAACGCAACCCTGGAGTGGTGCGGGGTGGATACAGAAACCTTTGATGTGTATTTGCCGCTGATCGAGAGATAGAAATAGGGAAGTTTCCGGCTTGTCCCATCACAGTTCCTACTTCGCTCGTTCCTGCTTCACTCGTTCCTACGCTCTGCGTTGGCGGACGCGGAGCGTCACATCTACAGCGACACCGCGGGCACCTATAGGTGTGCTACGCGAAGCGATGTCGACAGATAGTCTTGGAGCGATGTCGCCAGATAATGAGGGGCGTTGGACTCCCTCTCCCTTTGGGAGAGGGCTGGGGTGAGGGAGAAAGCGATGCCGTAGAGCGATATCGCCAGGTAACATCCCAAATCTTAAATCCGCAATCCGAAATGTAGACTAAGTATTTCTAGAGAAACTGAGCAAAAACTCGCATCAAAGCTTCTATATCCGTCAGGCCGTTTTGTAATGTTTGATAGACGATGTTTCGGTCAATTTCGATGTATTCGTGAACCAGTGTGTTTCGAAAACCGATCATGCGAATCCAGGTCTCACGCATCTCTTGGTCGATAACCCCATTTTCACACAGTATCGAGGGAATGTCACCGTACGAGTCTACATTTCCCAAAGCATCATCAGCAATAATATAGTTGCCAATATCATTAATCGCTTCAATGGCTAAGTGCAAAAATCGCTCTGTGCTTCCGTAATGTTCGGGGTCTCCGATGAAAGTCCCAAAACTATATTCCTGTTGCTTGTATAGAATATCGAGATACTCGTCCAGTTTATTCAGTCTTTTGCGGATGATTTCTTTGTTTACCACTCAAGATTCTCCTTTTGTAGGCTTCACGCTGCACCTTCAAGTAAGGCAGAAAGTCCAGATATTTGCGCACGACGAGTGAATAAATTGTCCCCCGGTCGAAGTTTTCGGTTTGATAAATTAATTGGTTGTAGCGGACAGCCTCATATTCGAGGACGATATCGTCGCTGTCCAGGATGACAAGATCGACATCGCAAAATCCATGCCGCGCCAACTCGGTCAGAATGTCCAACTTTCGGGTGCGTGCCTGTTCGTCGCGGGGAACGATAGCCAAATCCAGATCGCTTTCGGCGTGCGTTTTCCCCGTAGCATGGGAACCGAAAAGGTACACGGCTTCGATTTCAGGGAATTGGCTAAATATATCTGAGAGGCGTTGTCGATTTATCGAATTCATATTGATTCTAGTTTACCATAGATGTGTTTTGGATAGAGGTAAAAAGGTAAGTGATGAAAATCTTTGCACGAGGTGACAGTTACCTATAAATTCGATTTACACTCAAAATCATCTTGCTAACCAGTGTGTTTTTTGCAACAAGCCACTTTTGCAGGTGGCTGTCACCTTATGTGAAAATCTTCAGGTGGGATGCACTTCATCAATGTGCTTTGGCGTATAATTCACCCTGCATAGGTGCGCCCCACCTTCGAATTGATAATTGCTGGAAATTATTTCACTACTGTACAATTATTGATTTTTGTTTATAATACATATATTGGTGATGTTTATGTTAGAATATATGAAATTCAATTACAGAATACTAATTACGATATTTATTCCTGAATGTTCTTCCCGATGGGAGGGTTAAGATGAGTAAAATGATACTAGTTGTTGATGATGAGAAAATCATCCGCGTTACAGTAAGTAAAATTTTAGAGGTTGAAGGCTATGATGTATTAACTGCCGAGAATGGTACTGAGGCCTTGAGTATCCTTGAAGAGAAAGATGTCGATTTGATCTTGTT
This sequence comes from Chloroflexota bacterium, assembly GCA_034717875.1. Classification (GTDB taxonomy): domain Bacteria; phylum Chloroflexota; class Anaerolineae; order Anaerolineales; family UBA11858; genus JAYELX01. The sequence continues at coordinate 4,649 of JAYELX010000107.1, forward strand.
GGATATTTGTATGCCTGATATAGATGGTATCGAAGTAATGCAGAAGGCAGGGAAAATTTCTCCGGAAACAGAGGTTGTTTTGTTGACGG
>JAYELX010000108.1:0-4722 GCA_034717875.1 Chloroflexota bacterium
ATGGGGCCGCGAATGCAGGAATAAAACTAAATGGCTCTTTAGGATTTTACGGGGTAGAAAGAGTATTGGCATCGAATTTCGCGAATTAGCACGAATGCCCAAGGGCACGCAACACGGATGTGCGCATGCTGTGCACGCAAAGCGAGCGAAGCGAAAAGAAAAAATTAGCGAAAATTCGTGTTGCCACGCTGTGCGTGCCCGCAGGGCAAGGCACGCACAGCGATTAGATGCGAAAAATTGTGACTTGGTAAATCTACCCCGTAAGTTCCCAGAGACCCAACTAAATAAGCATCGAATGTCCCCAAATCTGTCCAAAACAAAATCGTATTTCAGAGCAATGGGTCTTGGAGTATACTTTAGACATCACCAATATACCAAATAGCTGGTCATCAGCAATTCCCGATATATATGAAGAAGAGGCAAGACTTCGGAAGTCTCGAACGACATATTTCGCTAACAAAAAGGCATCCGAAGACTTCCGAAGTCTGGTTTTAGTCAAAACGGGAATTGCTGTCTGGTAATAAGGAATAGATGAAAAAACAAACACCAATCAAAGCCATTCTCATCGGAGCGGGTCAGCGGGGAGCTGGCGTTTATGGGGCCTACGCCTTACGCCATCCTGAGAAAATCCAGTTCGTTGCCGTCGCCGAGCCGGACGCAGAACGCCGGGAGAGATTCGCTGCTCAACATAAAATTCCCAGCGACGATCAATTTTCAGGCTGGGTTCCTCTGCTCCAGCGTTCCCGCCTGGGACAGGCCGCCCTGGTTTGCACCCAAGATCGGCAACACGCCCCAGCGACTCTGGCCGCCCTACACGCAGGCTATGATGTATTGCTGGAAAAGCCCATGGCTACCAGCGCCGATGAATGCCGCCAACTGGTTGCTGTCGCTGAAAAAAACGGTCGGCAACTGCACATCTGTCACGTTTTACGCTTCACCAATCATTTCGCCAAAATGAAGGAAATAATCCAATCTGGTGACCTGGGAGACATAATCAATGTCTCGCACCGCGAAAATGTATCCTGGTGGCACATGGCTCACAGCTTCGTGCGCGGCAACTGGAGACGGGAAGATGAAAGCGCGCCCATGATCCTGGCAAAATGCTGCCACGATTTGGATATTTTAGTGTGGATGTTGAACGACCACTGTGAGTACCTCAGCAGTGTGGGAGGTTTGCGGCATTATCGCCGCGAAAATGCGCCGGATGGTGCGCCTCTGCATTGTCTGGATGGCTGCCCGGTTGAAGATGTTTGTCCCTACTATGCCCCTTTCATTTACGAAGACTTGTTCCCACTTTGGCGCAATTTTGCGGATACGGCCAAAGGAGTATCCAAACTCATTGCCAAAGCGCAAGAACGCGTGCCGGGCTTGGTGAAAGCCTTGGCGAAAATATCACCCACTCTGCGCAGGGCGAGCGAATACCGCGGCTGGCCCCGTTCTGTAGTTGCCGATGACCCCACCCTAGAAAATATCCACGAAGCCTTGAAAAAAGGGCCTTATGGCCGCTGTGTCTATCATTGCGATAACAATGTTGTCGATCATCAAGTTGTAACCATGCAGTTCGCGACAGGCCCATCGGTCACATTGACCATGCACGGACATTCCCACTGTGAGGGGCGATTCACGCGCATACAGGGCACGCGGGCCGAACTACAAGCCACGTTTGGCTTTGGCGGCTCGTGGATTGAAGTCAACGCTCACCGCAGCGACAAAAAGACTCTCTACGATACCAGCGCAGACCTGGAATCAGGGCATGGCGGCGGTGACGATAGATTGATGGCCGCTTTTTTGAAGAGCCTGCAAAGCGGCGACCAAAACACCGCCATATCCACAGCGCGCCAATCGCTGGAAAGCCACCTGATGGCCTTTGCTGCTGAAGAAGCGCGGCTGGGCAAGAAAACGGTAAAGATGGACACATTGTGAAACCTACACCCCAACCCATAACCTGCGATATAATATCGTCAAGCACGTCCGCACGGCGCATTTTTGTGCGGATGGTATTGGCACGCCGGCATGCCCGCACGGCGCTAAAGCACCGTGCTCATTATGCAAATCCCTACCGGGCTAAATACCCCCGGCCGCACTTTGCGTACTTTCAGCAAGGCCTTCGCAACATTAGCCCTGGCGTTTCCCGAAGGGACGCAAATCGACGCCTGGGCGGGCACATCACCTGGGCGGGTCAGATTTGAAGCCCCAACATATATCCGTATCCTTCGTGGATACATACAAACACCCAAGAGACAAAACATGAAAGAACGAGTCCAAAAATTAATGGCCCACGCGGGAATAGACTCGCGGCGTGGCTGTGAAAAATATATCGCCCAAGGGCGTGTAACCGTCAACGGCAAGGTTGCCAAATTAGGCACGAAAGCCGATCCCAAAAAAGATCGCATCCTCTTCGACGGCAACCCCATCGGCGACCCCGAACCAATGGTCTACATTGCCCTACACAAAGCACGCGACGTGATCTCGGCATCAAAATCACCTGACTCGAGGCCAACCGTGGTAGACCTAGTAGACTCATCAGCCAGACTCTACCCTGTCGGTCGGCTGGATACCAACAGCGAAGGGCTGATCCTGCTCACCAACGACGGGGAACTAACCCACCGCCTCACCCATCCCAGTTTCGAACACGAAAAAGAATACAGAGTTCTAGTTGCGCGTCATCCCCATGACGAACAACTTACCGCTTGGCGCAATGGTATTGTGCTGGAAAACGGCTACCGCACCGCTCCCGCAGACGTACGTATTACAAAATCAAAAGGTAAAGGCGCCTGGCTGCGATTAGTGCTGCGTGAAGGGCGTAATCGCCAAATCCGCCGCATGGGCCGGCAGACCGGATTGCCCATTGTGCGCATCATCCGCGTACGCATAAAAAACCTGCGATTAGGAAACCTCAAACCCTATCAATGGCGGCATTTGACCAACAAAGAAATCGCTGACCTTAAAAAATAATATAGCTGTGCATTGCATCTGCTCTTGATGCATTGCACATCGGGATAGCGAAAAACATCCTTTATTTACCGTTTCACAGGTGCAACGCACTCTTGAAGTGCAGTGCACCCGCTCTTGATGCATTGCACATCGGGTTACTGAAAAACATCCTGTATTTACCGCTTCACAGGTGCAGCGCGCTCTCGAAGTGTAATGCACCTGCTCTTTACAACTTGATTTTGAGCAACTTCAAATAAGCCCTAGGAGCAACCATGCAAGAAAATAAAAACAAGCGCACATCCTGGCTAGATAACCCCGTCTTCACCAATCTAACTATCAATTGGGAAACGCTGATATTCATCGCCATCATCATCATAGCCTTAGTAACGCGCTTCTACGATCTGGAATCACGCGTTATGAGCCACGATGAAAACTCCCACGTCTACTATTCGTGGCAGCTCTCCCAAGGAAGTGGATACTCCCACACCCCCATGACCCACGGCCCCTTCCAATTTCACGTGGTGGCACTTTCATACTTCATGTTCGGGGACAATGACTTTACAGCCCGCATCCCAGCAGCGCTATTTGGCATCGCCACAATTGCATTTATGTGGTTCTATCGCCGCTACCTGGGCCGAGCCGGAGCGTTAATAGCGGCCGGATTAATGCTGATCTCGCCATTCTTGCTATATTACGCCCGCTACGTGCGCAACGATATTTTCTCCGCACTCTTTGGTGTCGTCATGATTTGGGCCATCTTGCGCTATCTAGAAACAGGAGAAGCCAAATATACCTACACGCTCACCGCAGTCACCATGCTGCACTTCACCACCAAAGAAACATCCTTCATCTACACAGCCCAAGCCCTGATATTTTTAGGCCTAATCTTCATTCGACAAATCACCCAAATGCGTTGGGAAAAATCTCGTTACCGAAGTATTTTCATCTTCGCTCTAATCCTAACCTTCATCTTAATCGCCACAGGTTTCGGGTTGAACGCCTACTTCCCCTCACCCGAACCCCTCCCAGAAGGAGAACCCGCCCCCGCCTTCCCCATGCACTTAATCATCCCGATGGGATTGGGGGCATTAAGCATGCTGGGTGCGCTCATACTAGCAATTATCGGCCTCACCTGGAAGCGGCTGCGTAAAAATCGCGCCTTCAGCCTGATCCTGCTGCAAATGACCCTGATCCTGCCCCACCTGACCCCCATCCCCGTGCGCGCCCTGGGCTGGAACCCCCTCGACTACACCAACGTCGGCATGCTGCGCACCGGCAGCTTCATCGCCGCGCTGGCAGCCATCTCCATCGCCGCGGGCATACTCTGGAACCCGCAAGTCTGGGCTATCAACGCGGCCATCTTCTACATCCCCTTCACCGTCCTCTACACAACCGTCTTCACCAACGGGGCCGGCTTCTTTACCGGCATGGTCGGCTCACTGGGATACTGGCTGGAACAACAAGGCGTCGAACGCGGCAGCCAACCCTGGTATTACTACATTTTTGTGCAGATTCCTGTATATGAGTTTTTACCCGCTTTGGGATCATTCCTGGCCTTATACTTTGGACTCCGCCCCGAGGGTGGAGAACAAAACGACCTTCTAGTGGATACCGTACCCGAAACCGAATCCTCATCCCGAGGAAAAGCCCCCGTCCTGTCGCTGCTCGGATTCTGGAGCATTACCAGCATCATCGCATACACCATCGCCGGCGAAAAAATGCCCTGGCTGACGGTGCACATCGCCCTGCCCCTGATCCTGCTCGCCAGTTGGGGTTTAGGAAAACTCG
>JAYELX010000109.1:0-4714 GCA_034717875.1 Chloroflexota bacterium
CGGACGTGGAGTTGTCTTTTTGATCGTTATTTTAATCCTGACCGCAGGCATTCGAATAATACCCGCCAACGCCCAGGGTGAAGACACTACCCCCCCGGCCAACCCCGTCAAGCTGATTTTCATCCACCACTCCTGCGGCGAAAATTGGCTCACTGATGGACACGGAAACCTTGGGCGAACGTTGGGGGAGAACAACTACTTTACCAGCGACACCAACTACGGCTGGGGTCCAGATTCCATTGGCGACAACACAGACATACCAAATTGGACTCAGTGGTTCACCGGGCCAGAAAGCGGACGTTACCTCGAGGCCCTCTACAACGAAAGCGGGCAGAATTCCAGCTACATGCGCACAATCCCTGACCCCGGCGGCGAAAACCAAATCGTCATGTTCAAATCCTGCTTCCCCAACTCCAACCTGGAAGGCAACCCCGGCGATCCCCCCTCTGACCAGGGCTGGCTCACGGTTGGGCACGCCAAATACGTCTACAATGACCTGCTCACCTACTTCAGCACCCGCCCCGACAAACTCTTAGTCGTAATCACCGCGCCGCCCGTGCAAGACTCCGCCTACGCCAGCAACGCCCGCGCCTTCAACCAATGGCTGGTAAACGACTGGCTGGCCGAAAACGACTACCCCCACAACAACGTCGCCGTCTGGGATTTTCACAACATCCTCACCCACCCCGACAACCATCACCGCATCCAAAACGGGGCTGTGGAATACGTCACAAACCACGGCGACGGCACCCTTCACTACGACACTGGCGGAGACAATCATCCCAACCCCGAAGGTAATCAAAAAGCTACACTAGAATATATTTCCATGTTGAACTATTTCTACAACCGCTGGATTAACGAAGTCCCGGAGATTGCCCCCTCCACCGAGACGGAAGAGCAAACCCCCGTGGAAGAGGATCAGGAAAACCCGGAGGAATCTCAACCCCCGCAGCCCGCCCCCCAGAATGTCGCTGCCGGCGGCACCATCGATGATTTCGAGAGCGGCGCGCCCTCTGGCACCAATGGCTGGGAAGCCTTTAGCGATACGGGTAGCCCCGATACGACCGGCTCCTGCGGAGTGGATAGCAGCGTGGCTCAAGCTGGAACTTCTTCCCTGCGCATCGACTTCTACGTAGAACCGGAAAGCTGGGCGGCATGTGCGCTCTTCTACGATCAGACACCCGCATTTAGCGGCACCCGCGGCTTGGCTTTTGATTACCGCTCCAGTGCCTCGGCGCAGATATTTGACGTCAACGCTCATGGTGGCAGCCCAGAATCTCGCTCAACGTACTACTACACTATCGAAACTGTGCCTGACAGCGTTGATGGTTGGGTGCATCTGGAACTGGCCTGGGATCAAATTGTGCGTGTGGATTGGGAAGAGAACCCTGGCACGCCGGTTGACCCCGTCGATATCCGCGGTGTCGCCTTTAGTTTCAACACCTATCCCGATACTCCCAACTTGGGCACCATCTGGATTGATAATTTGACATTATTGGGCGCAGAGGGCGAAGAAGCAGCAATCACGGAGAGCGAAGAAGAAACACCCCCGCAAGCCGAAGAAACCGCCCCAACCCCCGAAGAAGAAACTCAACTCAAAACTGAAAGCGAAGAAAGCGCAGGCCGGAGACTGTGCCCCGGCTCGATGGCTTTAAGCTTGATGACGGTTGCCCTCGCGGGAGTTGTGTTTCTCCGCAAGCGGAGATAATGAGTTGTGAGTGGTTGCATTATGTGTGGATGGAGCGTTCCACCGCAGAGCGGATGGAACGAGATAACGGATACAGAGCGGATCGCACTGCGTGCACGTGGCAAGCGAATGAGTCTGCGAATTGCAGTAAATATCCGCTAATCCGCTACCCATCCGTTTCCCAGCTCGAATCGCACCCCCTGTATTTTGATTAGATACGTGACTGTCACCAATTTAGACAAAAAGGAGATTTTAGATGGAGTCATACCAACCACGCGGCTTGTATTTCGAAGAATTCGAGGTCGGTCAGCATTATATCAGCGCTGGCCGTACGATTACCGAGAGTGATGTTGTTGCCTTTGCTGGGATATCGGGTGACTATAACCAGATCCATACTGACGCCGAGTATTGCAAAGATACCCCTTTTGGTCAGCGCATTGCTCATGGCTTATTAGTCACATCTATTGCCTCGGGATTGGTGGCTCAAAGCGGAATCATCGAAGGGACTGTGATTGCCTTCCGCGAGATCAGCAACTGGAAATTCATCAAGACGGTTTTTATTGGGGATACAGTTCATGTCGAAACGGAAGTTGTGAAAACCAAGTTCTTGCGACGTCTAGGGTCTGGTCTGATAGAAATCGAGCTTAGTGTCATAAACCAAAATGATGAAGTTGTCATCAAAGGTGTTTGGACAACGTTGATGGCTAGCCAGGAGGAATAATTTGACTGAAGATAAAAAAAACCCACAATCACAGGAAGACCCCCGCAACCGTTTCCGACGCTTGTTAGATGAGTCGCAAAGAGTGGAGCTAAAAATTGCTTCAGACGTGGGCGCCGAAACTGATCCACCCCCGGAGGAAACGGAGAGTCAGATACCTATAGGCGCGGATGACGACGAATCATACTCCAGTTCTCTTTCAGGTGACGATGAAAGCGAGGCCGAGCTTGACGACGCGGAAGATGAGCAAGCTACACTTCCGCAGGAAAAGGCAACAATACCGCCCCCTCCAAGAATGGGCACAACGCCCCAAAATTCACCCCCAGCTTTGGATACAACCGGGATGCCACTCCCCCGCCGGGTGGACGAAATTGACCGCTATGGCACCCAAGTCACGCGGGCGGCCGTCGAGGATGAAAATGATACAAAAACGGAATCCTCTTCAAACTCAGGCTCGGCTTCTCCACCTGTAACATCGAAAAAACGCCGCGGCAGCGGAGATCGGCTTGGGCAATGGTTGGGCTGCCTTTTGCGTATGTCTATCTTGGGATTGTTCGTTTTTGTGATGTTGGGCTTGGTTGCTGGCACGGCAGGGTTGGTTTTCTATCGCCGCATCGCTAACGATTTACCCGACCCCAGCGATTTGCGCGCCCGCATTTCGGAGTTCGAGACCACGCGGATTTTCGACCGCAACGGAAATTTGCTCTACGAGATTCTGGACCCCAACGCTGGGCGGCGCACCTACGTGTCGCTGGATGAAATCTCCCCATATCTGGTGGCGGCGACCATTGCCACGGAAGACAAGGATTTTTACAGCCACCCTGGCTTCGATTCGATGGCGATTGTGCGCGCCTTTTGGCAAAACATATCCAGCCGAGAGACCGTCTCCGGGGCATCGACAATCACGCAGCAATTGACCCGAACGCTGTTTATGTCACCGCAAGAGCGCGCTCAACGCACTTATAAACGCAAGCTTCGCGAGGCGATTCTGGCCGCTGAAATCACGCGCCGCTACACGAAAGACGAAATCCTGGAAATTTATTTAAATGAAAATTATTATGGCAATATGGCTTATGGAGTTGAAGCCGCCGCTCGAACCTATTTTGGCACCTCAGCAGGCACTCTAAATTTGGCTCAAGCCTCTTTTTTGGCTGGATTGCCTCAATTGCCATCGGTTTATGATGTCTACACAAATCGTGAGGTGACATTGAATCGACACCAAGACGTATTGTTGCTGCTGTACCAAACAAGCCAGGAGCAGGGTTGCATTTTTGTGAGCAATAATCCGCAGCCAATATGCATCGAGGCGGGCGAGGCTGCTGAAGCAGCAAACGAATTGGTAGATTATGTCTTTGACCCTCCCGACGTCGAGATGCGCTACCCCCATTGGGTGAATTATGTGCGTTCTTTGTTGGAAGCCCAGTACGACCCGCAGACAATCTATCGGTCTGGTTTTAACGTTTACACGACTCTGGATCCCGACTTGCAGGATACGGCTCAAAAAATTGTCGCCGAGCAAATATCCGCTCTGGCAGGTAAGCATGTCACCAACGGCGCCTTGGTTGCAATTCGACCCAGCACGGGCGAGATTCTGGCCATGGTTGGTTCAGCAGATTTCGAAAATGAGAGCATTGATGGCCAAATCAACATGTCCGTCAGTCCGCGTCAGCCGGGTTCGTCCATCAAACCTGTGACCTATGTAGCCGCGTTCGAAAAAGGCTGGACTCCCGCGACGCTGATTTGGGACGTTCGTTCCGAGTTTCCACCTTCGGGTGACCCCAACGACACTCGTCCGCCTTATGTGCCGGTCAATTACGACGAACGCTATCACGGCCCCATGACCGTGCGGACAGCCTTATCTAATTCTATCAACGTTGCGGCTGTGAAAACGTTGGATTTTGTGGGCATCTACGATAACCCCGACACAGCTGCAGAAGACGGCCTGATTGCCATGTCGCGGCGACTGGGCATTACCACTTTCACCCGCAACGACTACGGTCTTTCTCTCACTTTGGGCGGCGGCGATGTTACACTTCTGGAGTTGAGCGCTGCCTACACTGTCTTTGCAAATGGCGGGCGCAAGATTCCAGCGATTGCTATTACTCGCATCGAAGACCATCTTGGGGAAATTGTCTTTCAGTATGAGATTCCCGCTGGTAAACAAGTCTTACGTCCGGAACATGCTTTTTTGATTTCATCCATCCTTTCGGATAACGAAGCCCGCGCGCCCATGTTTGGATATAACTCGATGCTCAATCTACCTTTTCAGGTGGCTGCCAAAACCGGAACAACTAATGATTTCCGTGACA
>JAYELX010000110.1:0-22800 GCA_034717875.1 Chloroflexota bacterium
CGAGAGCCAGGTGAAGGTTCAAATGAAAACCTTCACGATATTAGAATCTTCAAAATGCCTCTTCGCCGGAATAGAAGTGGTGTTGGTTATCTGCTGGGATACCCCGCTTTTTTTCTCTTGGCTGCTATATTTCTGTCCTATCGTTTCGTTTTTAAATGCGATTATGATCTGATTCATGTGCATAACATGCCGGATTTCTTGGTATTTAGCGCCATCCTTCCCAAAATATTGGGCAAGAACATCTTGCTTGATGTCCATGATCCCATGCCAGAATTGTTTTCAACGATTTTTGGTAAACGGGCGAACAGGTTCCTTCTGTCCCTGATCCGTTGGCAGAGTAGGTTGAGCTATCGGTTTGCCGACCACGTTATTACTGTGCACAATGGCATGCGTGAGTTGCTGATTGAGCGAGGAGTTTCTCCAGATCGAATTGATGTCATCCATAATTTCCCTGATGCCTCTGTTTTTGGTGGCTCTAAAGCGAAGCCACTCAGCAGGAAGAGCATGACTATTACATATGCCGGCACGGTCTCGCAGAGACATGGATTGGATGTTGCCATTCAGGCCCTCAAGCTGCTGAATGATCAAATGCCAGATATTCAATTGAAAATCGTTGGCGATGGCCCCGATATTCCTCAGCTTAAGGGAATAGCTGAAGAATATGGCCTTAGCGATCAAGTTGTTTTCACGGGTGTTGTCCCTTTAGAACAAGTTCCCCAAATATTAGCGTCTTCTGATGCCAGTGTAGCCCCTTATGCCGATGATCCCTATGGTGCGCTAGTATTTCCAACCAAGGTAATGGAGTCGTTCATGGTTGGTTTGCCCGTGATCTGCTCGCGAACCCCAACTGTGATGCGCTACATGGGCGAAGATTCACTCTTTTTATTCGATCTTGGCGATCCAACTTCTTTGGCTGAGCAAATCAAATTGATTCGAACCGAAGAAGACTTGGTAGCAAAAAAGTTAAAAAACGCCCAAGCCTTTTTAGATAGGATGAATTGGGAAACAGAAAAAGAGAAATTATTTCAAATTGTGAAGAATTGGACGCACAGTTAGGGTCTTAGGAGGATATTTCGTGATTAACGAGAGCCATCATGTAGTAGTAGGATTAGGGGAAATTGGTCAACCCCTATTCGATTTACTTTCGCAGGCATACCCTGTTAAAGGGAAAGACCTGGAGTCGAAGTTAATGAATGGAAACGTGGAAGTCCTTCACATTTGTGTTCCCTACGAAATTGGCGACTTTGTAAAAGTTACAGCAGAGTACATTCAAGCGTATGACCCAGAATTGGTCATTATTCACAGCACAGTTGTTCCTGGCACCACTCGAGAGATCTTTGAAAAAACAGGTGCAAAACTGGTCTATAGTCCCGTGCGCGGTAAGCATAGTCGCATGCGAGAAGACTTGTTGCATTATACGAAATTTGTCGCTGGCACCTACAAGGAAGCGCAAGAACAGGCCGTTGATCATTTGAAGGGAGCGGGTTTCACAACACAGGTGATTGGTTCACCCGAGACGCTGGAGTTAGCAAAGTTAGTCAGCACGACATATTTTGGCCTCCTCATAGCCTGGGCACAGGAAGTAGAACGTTTTGCAAACGAACTTGATGTTGATTATGATGATGTCATGGCGCTGACAACGGAAGTCGACTATTTTACACCCGTTATTTTCCAGCCAGGTTTTATTGGGGGGCATTGTGTTGTTCCAAACACATATCTGCTTGAGCAAGTTCGGAAATCAGATTTTCTTGATGCGATCAGAGAGTCGAATGAAGCCAAAAAAACCGAGTGGCTCTCACAAGGGATGGATTTACAACAGAGAATATCTCCACGTCGGTTTGAAGAATAAGAATATTCAGAAGGGAGAAATATATGAACTATGCCATTATTGGGTGTGGTCGTGTGGCGCCCAAACATGCGAAAGCGATCAAAGAGTTGCCGAATGTAGACCTTGTTGCCGTATGCGATTGTGTTCCGAGTCGAGCAGATCACTTTGCAAAAGAGTATCAAGCCACGCCCTACACAGATTATCGCGATTTGCTTCAGCGTAAAGATATAGACATCGTTTCTGTTTGTGTCCCCTCTGGCTTACATGCAGAAATTGGTCAAGAGGTTGCCAAGGCGGGGAAGCATCTCTTGGTCGAAAAGCCAATCGCCTTAAGTTTGGAAGATGCGGATGCACTTATTACTTTAGTTTCCGGTAACTGAAATTGCTCCAAAAATGATTTGGAGCAGATGGAACCTTAAAATTCTTTGGAAAAGCCCGCAAACGAGAGCAATTAGGCAGGTGCAGGCTGTTTTGAGCGTCGATGGCCCAAAATTCCCTTGGGTAGGTGGCTAGAGACCGTCGACTTTCTCCGAATTCGCTCCGATTCAGGAAGTGGCAAGTCTGAGAAAGTCGTGTGCGCCAGCCAGCGGCGTAAACGACCAGGGGTGCGCTTAGGGTCACGGTCCCAGAAGCCGGTGGGGATGGGTGGCAAGGTAGCAGCCAGATAGGTTTGAATGGAGCCAGCCAACAAGGACAATTCGGGCAGACGGTAGCAACTCTCTTCAGAGAAGACAAACTGGCGATGAGCGCCGACCATGTGTTTCGCAGCTAGAGGGAGTTGCTCAATCGGCCAGCGGGCACGATAGATGTTTTGCAAGTCGGCACCACTTAACTTGAGCGGGCAGGCCAGTAACCAGGGTTCTTCGAAACGAGGGTCATGGATGGCTGCGACCATGAAGGTTTCGTTTTTCGCCGAGGGCTTGAGATGGGTCATTACCAGGTCATCCCAAAACTCAGCCCGGAATGTGATACCGTTATGTTGCCAGCTTTCCGTCCGGTCTGGGGTTGTAGCTTCAATCTGTTTCCCATTGTAAGTACGTGCCAGTGGACGCACGAATTCGCCATATTCAGGTGGACGTCCAAAACCTGAATATGCGGGCAAGACATTTCGTCTGGCAGTGAAATTCTTGGCTGAACGCGCCACAAAACGGTCTAAACCGGCATCAAAGAGTTTTTTGATCTTGAAACCAGCATCAAAGACCGGCATTTCATCATCTGCCAACCCGAAAGCGACCTGTTCAAGCAGCTTGGTTTGCAAAGCAGTTTCAGAAGGGTCTGCCAGATCACCCCGCACCAAGTCGGTCAGCAAGGCCATACGCTGTTCACCGACATGACCTACTCGCCCAACCATGCCAAGCACCACCGCAGGCAAGGCCCTGTCAGCCTGCGCATCATAGTGTTGGCTTTCGATCCCTTTCAATGTGGGTCTCCAATAAGCGGTGATGTCTACCGCTTTGACATAGTAGCCTGCATATTGGTAGGCTTCCCATTGCCCCTGCCCTTCCACGTGCGTTTGCCAAATCCGCATCATGGTGCCTATTGCCCAGGCTCCGTAACGAAAGGCCGCCCACGCTCGACGAACTTCATCGTCTGCCAGCCCCATCCCTAAAAGTGCCGGAAAGATGGCCCCTCGACTGGTCAGCAATTTACCGCTGATGAGCATCCAAAGAAATTGGTAAAGTGCTAGATTTGTCCCGATTGGCAGTGTCTCTACAATCATTGCCAGAATTTGTACGGTTTGATTTTCGATGCTAATAATCTCACCTCTCTTGGTTGGATTTTTGCATCCTTTTCTACCACAGGTGAGACTTTTTTGCACCTTTTTTTACCGGAAACTAAAGTTATTAGCACTTGTGCTGAAAATGGGGCTAAGCTGGGGGTGGTTTTGCAAAACCGCTTCAACCCTCCCATGGCGGATGTCAAGAACTTGTTACAGGAAGATGGATTGGGCGAATTGCTGTTGGGCAATGCTACAGTTCGATGGTATCGTCCCCAACAATATTACGAAGATGAGTGGCATGGCACTCGAGAGATGGATGGTGGTGTGCTGTTGAACCAGGCAATCCATCATGTCGACGCGCTCAATTGGTTGATGGGGGACGTCCATAGTGTTTTTGCCTACATGGACACGTTGGCGCACCAGATTGAAACGCCCGATGTCGCAGTTGCCACAATTCGATTTGTGAATGGCGCCATGGCGACAATCGAGGCCTCAACAGTATCCTATCCTAAGAACATCGAAGGTTCCGTGGCTTTGTTTGGTGAGCGTGGGTCTGTAAAAATTGGCGGTACAGCCTTGAATCGAAAAGTATTTTGGAAGGTGGATGGCCAATTAGACCTTGAAAAAGACATCTTGGCCAAAGAAGCGATTGACCCCCCGACGGTGTACGGATATAGCCATAAAACCCAAATAAAAGAAATGATTGCTGCTGTGAGAGAAGATAGACAACCCTTAACCAATGGTTACGAAGCGAGAAGATCGTTGCACTTAGTGTTGGCAATGCACGAATCAGCCGAAACGGGGGGGGAAGTTATCTTGAACCCTTGCTGCCGGTAAAGTACTGTTATGGATACCAAATACAAGCTCCATCCTAATGTTCAACTTGGTCGAAATGCATACCTTGGAGATTACGTTATCATCGGCGTGCCACCCCGCGGGTATGAAGCCGGTGAGTTGAAGACCATCCTAGGGGATCATGCAATTATTCGTTCGCATAGTGTTATCTACGCCGGAAATAAGATTGGTAATCACTTTCAAACTGGGCACGGCGTTATGATTCGAGAAAACAACCAGATAGGTGACCATGTTAGCATTGGTACGCATTCTGTTATCGAGCACCACGTTCGCTTAGGTGATAACGTTCGTATCCACACCAATGTGTTCATTCCGGAATACTCTCTTCTTGAAGACGATGCTTGGGTAGGCCCAAATGTTGTATTTACGAATGCTCGTTACCCTTTGAGTAAAGATGTAAAATCCAATTTGGAAAGCCCCCATCTGCTCCCTGGCGCAAAAATTGGTGCTAATGCTACGTTATTACCCGGTATCGAAATTGGGCGGGATGCACTAATTGGGGCCGGCTCTGTAGTCACAGAAGATGTTCCTCAGAACGCCATTGTTGTTGGTAATCCTGCCCGCATCGTAGGCGACATTGCCAAGTTAGATGCCTATGCTCTCGTAGATGATTTGTAAGGTTTCTAGGGCATATTTTTGGATAGCAAAAAGTGTGACGTAAAATGATCCCACAATTCAGCATCCGGCGCATCATCGGCTCATTCATTGTCGATCTGTTAGCCACTCTCTTGGCTTTGTTACTTGCTACAATTCTTCGAGTGGCTGTCGAGAGTGAGGCTTCGCTATTGTTGAACTTAGGGGCTATCTTGGAGCGTGTTTCAATAATTGAACGTTGGCCGCTTTCCCTCCTCCAAACCCCGGTTTTCTTTCTTATACCCCTCATTTGGCCCTTTTTCTTTGCCGTTTTCGGTGTTTACGATGGCACTCGTAGCTCTACCAGGAAAAAAGAGTTGGGAAATGTTTTTCTGGCTGTTTCTACCGCGGTTTTTGTACTCACGGGTGTCTTATTTTTCACCTACCGCGGTACCTCTCGTCTTTTAGTGCTAATTTTCATTTTTCTTGACTTGCTAACTTTGCTCGGTTGGCGTTTTGTGTTCTTTTTCTATCTCTCCATTACGGATCATCAAAGACGTTCGATGTGCAAGCAAGTCTTGATCGTCGGCGCAGGGGAAGTTGGCCAGCGGGTGGCACAAGAGTTGTCCAAGTATGCCAAGCGTGATATCCGTATCCTCGCCTTCCTCGATGATGACCCCGCTAAAATCGGCCAGGAGCTTGCCGGTTATCCCATTGTAGGTGGTCTCGACCATATTTTTGAATTCACGCAGACATTTCAGGTGCACTATGCGGTCCTGACCCTGCCCTTGCGCGCTCATCAGCGTCTTATCCATGCCGCCCGAAAATTGCAGGATGCAGGCGTCCGTGTGCAAGTCGTGCCAGACCTGTTTACGCTCTCTTTTCCCAACGCTTCTTTGGAAGGCTTTGGCGGTATCCCGGTGATTGATTTGGGCGCCCCCGGCCTTCAAACAGAGCAACGGGCCGTCAAGCGCTTTTTTGATCTCTTGGCGACCTCAGTAGGCTTGATCTTGATTTCTCCTCTTTTATTGATCATTGCATTGCTCATCAAGCTCGATTCACCCGGCCCCGTCTTCTATAAACAAAAACGCATCGGTGAGAATGGCATCCCGTTTCGCATGTACAAATTACGCTCGATGAAAGTCGATACCGATGAAAGCCTGCATAAACAGCATGTCACCCGCTTGATCCGCGAGAATCTCGATCCGGAACAGTGGAATGGCGGTAAAGGTGGATCGCTCAAAATGGGTGACGACTCTCGCATTACCCGTGTGGGGCATTTTATCCGCGCAACCAGCATTGATGAACTGCCTCAACTGTTCAATGTGCTCCGCGGTGAGATGAGTCTCGTTGGCCCCCGCCCCCCGGTGCCATACGAATACAGCATTTACCAGGATTGGCACAAACGCCGCCTGGAAGCCCCACCGGGCATCACCGGTTTGTGGCAAGTTCGGGTTCGTAACCAGGTCAGCTTTGATGAAATGGTACGCCTGGATTTGGAATATATCGAAAACCATTCTTTCTGGCTGGATATCAAACTGCTCCTGCAAACCCCTTGGGCTGTTATCAAAGGTAAGGGAGCAGGGTAACATGAGAAAAGTGATATTTATGAACAACGAACCTACAGTCCGTATCGCGTCCGATGTCAAACTCGGCAAAGACGTCAAAATCTACTCCTTCGTCAATCTGTACGGCTGCGAAATTGGCGATGAAACCAAGATTGGAGCTTTTGTCGAAATCCAACGCGGCGCTAAGGTTGGAAAACGAGCCAAAATCTCCAGCCATACTTTTATTTGTGATGGCGTCACCATTGAAGATGAAGTCTTCATTGGTCACGGGGTCATGTTTATCAATGATATATACCCGCGCTCATCCAACCCAGATGGCAGCCTGCAAACCGATGCGGATTGGGAGCTGGTTCCCACCCTGGTGAAAAAGCGCGCCTCGCTGGGCAGCAATGCTACCATCCTTGCAGGGATCACCATCGGGGAGGGAGCCATTGTTGGCGCGGGCAGCGTCGTGACCAAAGATGTACCGCCTTATACCATCGTGGCAGGAAATCCGGCCAAGAAAATTCGAAAAATTGATCGAAATGTTTAATTCTCATTGAACAGAAGCTTCTAGAGATATTTCGCATGATCACTAAAAAGGAGAGTGTATGTCAAATAAAACTGATAGCAACTTAAACGTAGGTGTAATCGGCTGCGGTTATTGGGGGCCAAAGTTAGCCCGCAATATTCACGAAATCCCGGATGCGACCCTGTCGATGGTTGCAGACTTGCGCGAAGAACGTTTAGCCGAATTGAAACAACTTTACCCCCAGGTTGAGACGACCACGAATTATTGGGATTTGCTCAACAACGATCTAGACGCCGTTATTGTGGCCACACCGGTTAACACCCACTATGCCTTGGCAAAAGATGCGCTACAGACCGGAAAACATGTTTTGGTTGAAAAACCGATCACAGCGGATGTGGACCAAGCTCAGGAGCTGATTCAGATAGCTGATGATAAAGATCTCAAATTGATGGTTGGGCATACCTTTGAGTACAATGCTGCCGTCGAGACAGTGCGCCAGATTATTCAATCGGGCGAGTTGGGCGATATATATTATCTAAATTCCACCCGAGTAAATTTGGGTTTATTGCAGCCCGATATCAACGTAATGTGGGACTTGGCCCCGCACGACCTCTCTATTTTGCGCTTCATTCTTGAAGATGATCCTGTCCGTGTGAGCGCACGCGGCGAAGTGTACGTCAATAAATACAGTAAATTGGATGAAGTAGTTTACATGCTGGTGATGTTCGCGTCTGGCTACTTGGCAAATTTGCGTTTAAGTTGGTTGGACCCTGTCAAACAGCGCCGCCTCACCGTTGTGGGTAGCAAAAAAATGCTGGTCTATGATGACATTGCTGATGAAAAAGTGATCATCTACGACAAAGGAGTGGAAGTCCCCTCTTATTCGGTTACCGAAGAAGAATTCCATGCTTCCTACCGCCATGGGGAAGGAACCAACGTATCTTTTGATTGGGTAGAACCGTTGCGGACTGAGTGCAGCCACTTTTTGGATTGCATTCGAACGGGTGAAACTCCCCGTAGTAATGGCCGCATTGGCTTGAAAATATTGCAAATTCTAGAAACTGCCCAACGCTCTTTGATGAACGGTGGCGTTGAGTTAAATATAGAACAATGATTTTTAGGAGGAATTTAATGATTGACCCTGTCCACTTTGTTGACTTACGTGCTCAGCATGAAGAAGTACGAAATGAGATCGAAAGCGCAATCAGCGATTTGATCGACCAATCCCGCTTTATTGGAGGAGATCCTGTCTCTAATTTTGAACGAGAGTTTGCTGATTATCTCGGTGTGAAGCATGCCGTTGGTTGTGGAAATGGCACTGATGCTCTCTGGCTGGCTATGGTGGCTGCTGGTATTGGCGCTGGGGATGCTGTTATCATCCAGCCTAATACGTTCATTGCCAGTGTTGAAGCCATTACTCGTACCGGAGCTCATTCCTTGTTTGTCGATATCGATCTCGACTTAGCCACTCTGGATATCCGGGCTTTGCGTTCTTTCTTGGAAGAACAGTGTCACCGCAATGATCAGGGCGATGTGATCCATACAGCAACAGAACGAAAAGTGGCCGCGATTATGCCCGTTCACTTGTATGGCTTGCCCACGGATATGGCTCCTCTGATGCAGCTTGTCGAAGACTATAGTTTGTTCATCATTGAAGATGCTTGTCAAGCACATGGTGCCGAATACAAAATCAATGGCAATTGGAAGAAGATGGGCACCTTTGGCCTTGCAGCCGGTTTTAGCTTTTATCCCGGCAAAAATCTTGGAGCCATGGGCGATGCAGGTGCAGTTGTTACAGATGATCCCGAACTCGCAGAGAAGATGCGTTGGTTACGAACGCATGGTTCAAGCGAAAAATATGTCCATCCCTTGTCGCAAGGTTGGAACTCCCGGCTAGATTCTATCCAAGCAGCGGTGCTTTCCGCAAAACTGAAGAAACTCGATCACTGGAACGGACTTCGTCGCCAAGCGGCAGAGCATTATCGAAATGCACTTGCTGGATTGCCCCTGTCCTTGCCTATTGAACCGGAGTATGCCAAACACGTATATCACCTTTATGTGATTCGCCATCTTGAGCGTGACCGCATACAGAAAGAATTGGGAACTCGCAACATCCACGGGATTGCATTATCCCATTCCCGTGCACAGACAAGAAGGATACCTTCACTTGAATTTACCAGTTGGCAGCTATCCAAATACAGAAAAATCTGCCAAAACATTGCTTTCACTGCCCATGCATCAAGCATTAACCCTCGAGCAGATCGAACGCGTTCGAGACGCTTTGGTAGAAATCTTGTAAAAATCTGTGTTGAATCTGCTCCGCTATCCGTAGGCATCACCGGCCTCTGGCAAGTCAACGGGCGCAACGACACCAACCTACGAAGAGCGCGTCCGGTATGACGAATACTACGTCCGCAACTGGTCGCTGGAGATGCGCTCAGTGATGTAGAAGCCGCTTTTAATGCAGATTGTAAACCCGTACTGGTTTTGACAGGACGAGGGAGAGAGCAGCAAAATTTATTGTATGAGCAAGGCTATGATCAGGCTGTCCCAGTGGTTGATGATTTGGCGGCGGCAGTCAGGTTGATAGAAAATAACTGCTGATATTTGGCTGGATGTGTTACGCTGTAGGTGTGGCGAAGACCGTGTCGGTGGTGCTGCGGCGGGAGGGGGCCTATTAAAAAAGGGTGAAGTCAGAAGTAGGAACGATGAATGGGGGACGGCGTCCGGATATGAAATGAAAGAATGGCTTCTATACACGGGTAATCGTGTATAATGAAGTCATGCAAATTCAATAATCGTCAGAGTGTAGAGAGCCTGATAAATGAATAATACAGCGCTGTTAGAGCATACCCAACAACTATTGGCAGACCCGCTGCTTACCGGGGAAAGCATAGATGAGAAAATCCGCAACTTACTCAAGGAAGAATATCTGCGTCGTTTGGCGCAATACCGTCGCGTCGTTGTTTTGTTAGTGCAAAAATATGGTATGAGTTTCGACGAATTCGTTTCTCAACGGGTAGTTCAGCGCGAGAATTTCAGTTGGCACGTTGAGACGGATGCGATGGATTGGGAAACAGCCGTCAGCGGCATAATAACGATGGAGCGGAAATTAAAGGCTATGAGCAATGTGAATAATGCACAAAACAAGTGAACTACTTGTTGAAGCACAAGAAGCTTTCGAAAAGGTATGGTATGTTCAAGCGTTAAACGTTATTGAACGGACAGACCAGACCTTATCGATACGGCTGATGATCAAATCTGATCTTTTTGTGCAGGCTTTTATCGGTGAAATCACAGGATCATTATATTTTGCGTTGATTGAAGGCAGACAGCGCATTTTCGGAATTGATCGAGAATCGGGGGAATGGCATGAGCATCCATTTGGTACACCTGAGAAACATAAGCCTTTAGAAGAAGGGCTGGAACCTAACCCCCTGTTGAAGTTTCTTGCAAGAGTCGCAGAGATATTGTTGGAAGAAAACCTGATCTAGGATTTCACCCTGACGCAAGGGGAGAAAATCTAGGCATATTATGTAGCACTTCTCCGGGCGCAACCAATCTGAGTTCTCCGCCCGCCCTTATTGGGATGAATACTATGTCCGCAACTGGTCCATGCGCAGCACGTCCCTCAGGACGCTGGCTGGATTGTGTGTTGCCATTGAGCGTCACCACCACGCCCCTCAGTGAGGCGGCGTCTGGTTACAATGCGGCGGCGTCTGGTTACAATGCTCCGCGTTGTAACCGGTTGCCAGACGCTCAGCGTCCTATCGGGGGACGTAGAACGTCCGCTGCGGCATTCCACCGAAGATCGGTGGAAACGAGTATCACAACCCCCAACTTTGGTGGGAATCTAGCAAAGCAAGCTCCCCCAGAATTGGGGGCCGGGGGGCAAATGGGACACAGACTGAGCACCCAAAGCGCCCCCCTAGCCCCCCAACATTGGGGGGAATCTAGCAAAGCAAACTCCCCCAGAATTGGGGGCCGGGGGGCTAACAGCGCCGGTCGAGTTCCGTCGCAACGCGAAGGAGTACCGAGACCCAGCGGCTTCCCGCTCTTCCTGCTTACCATACATAGAGAAATGCGGTGGCTTTTCGCATTTCTCTCAAGCAAAATGCGCTTTTTGCAGTTTGCCACCCGCTCCCTAAGTTTCGCCCAGGCCAGTTCCATCGGCCCCTCAACCATTGGGGCGATGCAGACTCGCCAGTAGTCCCATGATATAATCTTGTCGAAGCAGTGAAAACACAGATAGCCAAATTCTCGACGGAAGGAGAACCGCTGTGACTCAGACGATAACGCTTACATTACCAGATGATGCTGTGCAACGCTACCAACGCGGGGCAGTTATAGCGCGCAAAAGATTGGATGAGTTTCTGGTAGAACGCCTTGCGGATGTGGTTCCTCCGTTGGCGGATGATTTGCCATCTCCCTTGGATCAAGAACTGAAAAAATTAGAAGAACTCGATGATGTAGCTTTATGGAAAATTGCTCGAAGCAGATTACCCTCCAAACAACAACACTTGTATGATAACCTGCTGACAAAAAACAGCCAGGGAGATATTACAACGGATGAAAAAAAGGAACTTCAGACTCTGGGTCAGGAAGCCCGTCGCCTGACTCTCGAAAAGGCTCATGCGTTTATGTTATTGAAATGGAGGGGACATCAAATACCCACATTAGATCAATTGCGTGACTCTGAGTGACAAGAACCTATATTCCCCGTTCTCTGCGTCAGCGGCTGGCTGATGAGTTCCAAAGCCAGTGTGCTTATTGCCATACCTCGACAGCGATTACCGGGGCGCGTTTGGTGATTGACCATATCGTTCCTGAATCTGCTGGAGGCCCAACGAGATGGGAAAACTTATGTCTGGCCTGTCATTCTTGTAATGAATTCAAGGGGGCAATAGTCGAATCGGAAGACCCTCTCACTGGTGAGATTGTGTCTCTATTCAATCCACGCACGCAGCGATGGAATGAGCATTTTTGCTGGGGTGAAGATGGCTCTGAGATCATCGGTCGGACATCTGTTGGTCGCACAACCGTGGCAGCTCTGAAGATGAACAACCTTGAAATTGTAGAATCTCGACGGCGTTGGGTATTCGTTGGGTGGCATCCTCCCGAGGAAGATTTGCAAAGTGGCTGATAAAACTGTGACAATGCTCTTGTGGTCGCTATCTCTGGTCTGAGGTAGTTCCAGAAATTAAATTCTCCCAAAACTATGCCTCTGCCAGGGTAAACGGGGTGCTTTTTGGAAGATTTATTTTTCTGGAACGGCCTGATGTCGGCATGGCGGAGTTTGGGGGAAGACAAAGCAGTGGACGGTAAGCAGTGAAAGAGTGGGCAGTTCATCAATTGGGGTTTGCTCTATCCCCTCAGCGCTGCTCCATCCCACCAGCGCCGGTTGAGCCTGTCGAATTCAAGCGCCCCCCTAACGCTGTGCGTACTCTTCGAGTAGCCCCCCAACATTGGGGGGAATCTCCCAAAGCAATCTCCCCAACATTGGAGTAAATCAAGCAAAGCGAGCTCCCCCACGCCGCGCTCTGCGTGCCCTTTGGGCAAGGCGCGCCCTTGGCGACTTGGGGGCTGGGGGCCCGTCAGTGCTGCTGGTTACAATGCTCCGCGTTGTAACCGGTTGTTAGACGCTCAGCGTCCTATCGGGGGACGTAGAACGTCCGCTGCGACATTCCACCGAAGATCGGTGGAACGAGTATCACAAACCCCAACTTTGGTGGGAATCTAGCAAATCAAGCTCCCCCAGAATTGGGGGCCGGGGGGCAAATGGCACACAGACTGAGCACCCCAAGCAGCCCCCCTAGCCCCCCAACATTGGGGGGAATCTCCCAAAGCAATCTCCCCCAAAATTGGGGGCCGGGGGGCGGGCTAAATTAAACAATATGCCATGACCCCACAAAACAAAACCACCCCACGCATACGCGGCACTACACCTCAGATCGAAGCCGAAGCGCGGCGCCTTAGACACAACATGACACCGGCTGAGAGAGCCCTCTGGGAAGCTCTGCGCGGGAAGAAGCTAGATGGACTGAAATTCCGCGCCCAACACCCCGTAGGCTCATTCATATTGGATTTTTGGTGTCCGTCTCGAAAATTAGTTGTAGAAGTAGATGGTAATGTTCATCAAGTTCAGGAAGAATACGACGAAGCCCGCACAAAACATCTTGAGAGTTACGGCTATCGTGTCGTCCGTTTCCATAACGACGAAGTGTTAACAGGTTTGTCTTCCGTACTGGAGCGAATCAGCGAAGCCGCAAAGAAATTGCCCTCCTAGCCTGGGGAGAATCTCCCAAAGCAATCTCCCCCAAACTTGGGGGCCGGGGGGCTGTCAGCGCTGCTGGTTACAATGCTCCGTGTTGTAACCGGTTGCCAGACGCTCAGCGTCCTATTGGGGGACGTAGAACGTCCGCTGCGGCATGCCACCGAAGATCGGTGGAACGAAGTATCGCAACCCCCAACTTTGGTGGGAATCAAACATAGCAAGCTCCCCCAGAATTGGGGGTCGGGGGGCAAATGGGACACAGACTGAGCACCCCAAGCGCCCCCCTAGCCCCCCAACATTGGGGGGAATCTCCCAAAGCAATCTCCCCCAAACTTGGGGGCCGGGGGGCTGTCAGCGCTGCTGGTTACAATGCTCCGTGTTGTAACCGGTTGCCAGACGCTCAGCGTCCTATTGGGGGACGTAGAACGTCCGCTGCGGCATTCCACCGAAGATCGGTGGAACGAGTATCGCAACCCCCAACTTTGGTGGGAATCAAACATAGCAAGCTCCCCCAGACTTGGGGGTCGGGGGGCCGTCAACGCTGATCGAGTGTTTTCGACCAGCGGGAGAAAATGTATCGAGACCCAGCGGCTTCCCGCTCTTCCTGCTTACCATACATAGAGAAATGCGGTGCCTTTTCGCATTTCTCTCAAGCAAAATGCGCTTTTTGCAGTTTGCCACCCGCTCCCCAGGTTTCGACTTGCTCTCGCACCCCCATAATCCCGTTAATTTGACGTAAGGCTACAATGCGTTTATCATAAGCGATGATATTGGCATAAGCGCAAGTGCAAGTGCAAGTGAAATAATAGCTGGTATTGAAGAATGAATTATCCTAAAGGAGCACATCATGAATGCCACAGCAACCCAACGAGTTGAAGAGATATTCTCCTCATTAGGGAGAGAAGAAAAAGTGACGATTATCAGCCACGGTGTTGCATTGCGTCTAACTGAACTCCACAAGCGAATCGACATGGCCGAGAGTCGAATTCATCAGCTTGAAGAAAAATATGGCCAAACACTGGAACAACTTGAATCTGATACATTACCGAATGATGCTGATTACGAAATGTATGAAGATTATGTCATGTGGCATCATTGGGTAAAAACCGTTGAAGATTTACGAGAACGAATCATTTCACTGGGAGAGATAGCCCAGCAAGGGTTGTATTTAGGGGAGAGTTTCAGTGCTGGCCGTTGAAAGGCTTCTTGAAATCAGAGAAAATTTCGGCAGTCATGTGCAGCGGATTGTTCCATTGGACATTGACGGTGAAACACTGCGCGTGATTTTGTATTTTATAGATGGAACAAATTTGCGCGTGACAGAACAATGGCAGGGGGAACTACTCAAGCGTTACAGCTACTATTGGTTGACTTCTGAAAATAAATTGAAGATTGGCTGGGACAATGCACCCCATCACACAGAAGTGGAGACTTTCCCGCATTATAAACATGTTGCCCAACAGGAAAACCTGCTTCCCTCAGATGAAACATATTTGGCGGATGTGATGGCAGTCATTTTGGCTGATCTGGAAGGATAAAGGTGGGCTGGTCCTGCTCCTGCGCAAACCGAGTTCTTAGCGCCGGTCGATGCAATGCTAAACGAACATTCTGATATAATAATTTCAAGTGAAATTTAGAAACCTGCTTTTGAGAGAATGAGATGTCGGCAGACTATTTTGAAGCTAATAAAACGAACACAATCCGTATGGATCCACGCTTGCACACGGATCGCGTTACTCCCGTATTGTTGAATTATATTGTGGAAAAGATTATCCGTGAAATTGAACCGAAACAAATCATTTTGTTCGGTTCACGGGCGCGTGGGGAGGCTTTAGATTCGAGTGATATCAGCAATTCCCGCTTTGTAGCTAGAAGCAGACTTCGGAAGTCTTTGAAAACGCATTTATTGGCGAAATAGGTCACTGGAGACTTCCGAAGTCTTGACATTTCCTCATACCGGGAATTGCTGGAGTGATATTGACTTATTTATTGTGCAAGACCAAGAATTATCCAATCGGCAAGTACGCAGGAAAATAGAACATCTCTTGTGGGGGCGGCTTTTTGGGGTTGATTTGATCGTGCGCAGACCAGAGGATGTAGAATGCAATCTGGCTGATCATAACCCGTTCTACACACAGCATATCTATTCGGAAGGCCAGGTATTGTATGAGCGATCAACCTGAAAAACCAGTCGAAACGCCCAAAGTCTGGATACAGTTTGCGGAAGGAGATTTAGCTGTTGCCCAAAGGGAAATGCAAAGCGAGTTACCGGTCTATCATACAATTTGCTTTCTGTGTCAGAGTGCGGCTGAAAAATTCTTGAAGGGATACCTGATTTCAGCTGTCTCTTGTCCATCATCCATTGTCCATCATCCATTTCCCCCTTCCATCATCCTGGCGCGGTCGTGATATAATTCCCCCCACCGGTGAAGCGGGTGGAGCTTCGGTCATAAATTACGCATCCCGCTGGGGTAAAAAAGCGTAATTTATACCTATAGGCACGATATGACCGTGCTGGGTATAAAAGGAGAGCATGATGATGAACTGGAAGACATATTTCGATTTTCTATCTGAAGATGATATTCGCATAAAAGGTACCCGCGTAGGGATCGAAACCGTGCTGGATGACTATCTGAATGCTTCTAGCCCGGAGGAGATCGCAGCGCGCTATCGAACGCTAACACTCGAGCAGGTATATGCAACCATAACATATTATTTGCAAAATCAAGAAGAGATTGATGCTTACTTAAAGCAATATAGAGAGTATACGGAGACAGCCTGGCGGGAACAGCAACGTAATCCGCCAGAGTTTGTGATGGAATTGCATGAGCGGATGCAACAACAACGAGCAAAAATGTTGGCTGAGAATGGTCCTGATTATCAGATAGGCAGATAACCATGCCATCTCCGCGTTTTTTGTTAGATGAACATATCCCGCATTCAGTGCGAGATCAATTGCTTCGTCTGGATGATAGGCTCGATATTTTGGTGATTGGGCACCCATTGGCACCAAAGAAAGGCACGTTAGATGATGAGATACTGACATGGATTGAAGAAACCGGCTATATATTGGTTACATCAAATCGCCGCACCATACCCATTCATGTACGAGATCATTTTGAAGTTGGAGGCCATATCCCTGGGATAATCTTATTACGGCGTGGTGCCAGCCTTGGTGAGATTATCGAACAGCTATATTTGTTGTGGGCTGCTTCTGATGCTGAGGAGTATTTAGATAGAATTTTATATATTCCGATGTGAGTGAAATTTGGGTAGCGCCGTGTCCGATATAATGCCCACCACCGATGTAGCGGGTGGAGCTTTGGTCATAAATTACACATCCCGCTGGGGTAAAAAAAGCGTAATTTATACCTATAGGCACGATGTGACCGTGCTGGGTATAGCCGATAATTTGATGCTATAATTTCATGTAACCACGCCACTGTGGAGGAAAAAATGACTCAATTGCAAAGTGAAATTCAATATCTAGAAATCCCTGCTCAAGCTGAAGTGCGTTATCAGATGGAGGTTGCTTTTCGTTGCAATATCACGCCTTTTGTAGCGCGCCAAAACGTCAATATCTATTTGTTGACCCATGCGGGCAACATGCTCTCCGCAGGCGAACCTACACTTCACTTGAGCGAGTACCCTCACTGGAAAGTACCTATCTATTGTGCCTTTCCAGAATTCGACTGCCGAAAGCGAGTTGGAGATTTAGCTGTAGACGTGAATAGTGGGGCCATACTTCTGGAGCAGTCCTATCCTTCCTCACCCCAGGAAATCGAACACCATGCCGAAAAAGCCTATCATCAGCTTGCCGCACTATAACCAGAAGCGTAGTGCCAGTTGTTTATCAGCCTGTGTTGTAATGGTCTTGGCGCATTGGCAGGTAACGGTTGATGAAGCTGATATCCGCCGTCTATTAAAAACGAAACCTTTTTTAGGTACTCATGCAATCAACTTAGTGCGACTCAGTGAATTGGGTTTTAGCGCATGGCCCATGGAAGGCACAGTGGCTGAGTTGCGGCAGTGGGTGGGCAAGAGGGTGCCTGTCATAGTATTTTTGTGGACAGGTGTACTTTCGCATTTGGAAGACTTGGGGGAAGTAGATTATTTACATGCTATTGTAGTAGTAAGCTGGACAGATACCACTGTATGGGTGCATGATCCATTGTTGCCCGATGGCCCGACGGAAATACCATGGGGTGAATTTATAGAAGCCTGGAGCTATGCCAGGCAGATGATGGCAGTCATAGAACCTCGATAAATAATTAATCAGAATTCGCTGGCCGCCCTTTCTTTTCATTGCCCTTCGCACGGGACGAAATGCGAGCCACCGCATTCACCTGCACACTAAAGCCCCGGTTGATACCCTCAGCGCCGGTTGAGTGTCTATTAGCGCCGGTCGAGTGTTGCGAAACGCAGTGAAGCAAAGTATCGAGACCCAGCGGCCTACACATCGAAACCCAGCGGCTTACTTCGCGAAAACCCGCTCTCTTGGTCCCGATACAAATTCTCCGCTTGCCAACGGCACGCAAAGCTTGCTCCGAATTCACTCGACCAGCGTTTGCTATAATATCGCCGCTCTATCCCACCAGCGCCGGTCAACCCCATCAGCGCCGGTCGAGTGTTGCGAAACGCATTGGAGCAAAGTATCGAGACCCAGCGGCCTAATCGCGTGAACCCGCTCCCTCGGTCTCGATACACCGCTCAACAAAAAACGCTTCGCGGCACTCTGATACGTTGTGATACAATGGAAAGAAATATAAGCGAGATGAAAGGAGTATGTGCGAAATGGCTGAAATGATCGCATTAGAAACACAGATACCAGAAGATATATTTTTGACCTTACAGGCCCGTGGTTTATTCAAAACAGCTCTAGCGGAGCGCTCAAGGCAACTTTTAGCGATCCGTTTTTATCAAGAACGGACATTATCCTTAGGCAAAGCGGCTCGACTTGCTGGGATGGACCTTTGGGATTTTGTGGAATTCATATCTACCAATCATGTTCCTGTAATCGACCATAGCGAAGAAGAATTGACCGTTGAATTTGCGGCCGTTGATCAATTAGCTGAGGAGTTGGGGGCGTGATAGTCGTTTCTGATGCTACCCCACTGATTGGATTAGTAAAAATTGGCAGATTGGAACTCTTGAGGGAGTTGTTTGATACGATCCGAATTCCGGGATCAGTTTATGCTGAAGTGGTTACAAATGCGCGGAAGCGTCCCGGGGCATTAGAAATCAGCCAGACTGCCTGGATTATAACTCAAGCACCTGTTGATCGCACCAAAGTTGATTACCTGCGGGCAGATTTGGATGCTGGAGAGGCAGCGGCCCTTGTTTTAGCTGAAGAATTATCGGCAGATTGGATACTTTTAGACGAGACGAAGGCTCGATTAGCGGCAGACCTATTGGGACTCCGTTATATTGGCACAATTGGTTTGCTTCTTTTGGCGAAGCGTATGGGGAAAGTTAAAATGATTCGCCCGCTTTTGGATGAACTCAGGGAAAAGAAGTTCTATATTAGTGATCGAGTATATCAAATAGCATTGAGACATGCGGGGGAATAATTCGCTAAACCCGCTCCCTAAGTTTCGCCCAGGCCAGTTCCATCGGCACCTCAACCGGCGTCCGCTCAATCAGCGCCGGTTGAGTAGAATGACACGCTCTTCGTCATTCGTATCGAAACCCAGCGGCTTGACTCAGCAAAAATACACCCGCAAACCCGCTCCCTTGGTTTGACAAAAATCACATCCAAAAGCTATGATACAATCAAGAAAGATAACCATTCATCTGAATGAGCAGCAGCACATATTTTTTGAAAAAGAAGGAAAAACCGATGAACATTATAGAAGCAGTCTATCAAAAAGGGATTCTGAAACCCTTGCAGCATTTAAACCTTCCAGACAATACCCGTGTCCGAGTGCAGGTTATTCCTAGCGAAGAGATGCTAGCAGAAAACCGTTTTAAGCAACATCTTGTGGAACTAGGCTTGCTTAACGAAGTCAGAGTACCACATAAAATAATAGAAGAAGATCGCATCCCCATCAAAGTTAAGGGCAAGCCTCTTTCGCAGGCCATTATTGAGGAGCGGTGCTGAACGGTGGCCTATTACCTTGATACCAGCGCGCTGGTCAAGCGATATGCCCAAGAAACTGGAACATCTTGGGTGATAAACCTTACGGACCCAGCTGCTGGTCATGATATTTACATTGTGCGCATTGCCGGTCCAGAGTTGATTGCTGCGTTGTTCCGGAAGGTCCGCACTCGGGAGATCAGCCAAGTAGATGCTGGTCGAGCAGCAGCGAACTTCAAAATCGACTTTCGAGCTCAATATCAGATAACTGAAGTAACAACCAGCCTTGCGAACAGGGCGATGGAATTAGCCGAGAAACACGGCTTGCGGGGCTATGACGCTGTGCATTTGGCAGCCGCTGTGGAATTACATACTGTGCGTGAAAGAATGAAACTATTCCCACTCGTGTTTATTTCAGCCGATAATGATCTGAATATGGCTGCCCATGCAGAGGAACTTGTAACCGATGACCCCAACACCTATTCTTAGCCCCCAAATGATCTTACATACCCTCGTGATCCTTTGTATCCTACGTGTATCTTGATGCCCTTTGTGGCTAGGATAGACTTCTTTTTTGTGCAAACTTATCATTGCTAAGATACTAACCAGCGCCGGTCAACCCCACCAGCGCCGGTCGAGTGTTGCGAAACGCAGTGGAGCAAAGTATCGAGACCCAACGGCTTGACTCAGCAAAAATACACCCGTAAATCCGCTCACTTGGTCTCGATATAAATTCTCCGCTTGCCAACGGCACGCAAAGCTTGCTCCGAATTCACTCGACCAGCGTCCGCTCCATACTTTTAGCGTCGGTCAACCCCCCAGCGCCGGTTGAGTGTTGCGGAGCCGATCTTGCGAAGCAACGTATCGAAACCCAGCGGCATAACAAAACCCAGCAATATAGCATCCTGGCACTCCATCTCCCTGCAGCCTGCCAATTTCAACTTGCAACTTGTAACTTGCACACATGCAACCCGTTTCCCCCACTCATGACCAAACTCCTCACCCTCCTTGACCGCTTACACTGGCTGTGGTTGATTCTAGCCGCACCCCTCATGCTCTTCCCCAACCCCAAACGATCCCTTGCTATGTTGATCGTTCCTGGCCTATGGCTGCTCCACTGTATCGTCACCCGCATCTCCCCCGCACCCCTGCCCATTACCCCTTTGAACAGCACTATCCTGTTGATGGCCGTCATGGTCTTGGTCAGCACTTGGGCTACCTACGACATCGCCTTCAGCCTGCCCAAAATCAGCGGCATGATCCTGGGATTAGGCGTCTTCTTTGCCGCGGCGAGAGAAGCGCGACGCCCTCGCGGCTGGTGGCTGAGCCTGATACTTTTCCTCGTCATGGGCGTTGGAGTCGCTGGGCTGGGATTATTGGGCACGGATTGGTTTACGTCCAAAATCAGCCTGCTGAACCCGGTCACATCCCGGCTTCCGGCCTTAATCACTGGCTTGCAGGGCGCGGAGACTGGTTTTCACCCCAACGAAATCGCCGGAGCCCTCACCTGGGTACTGCCGGTACTGCTTGTCTTCAGCATTTATTCCATTAAATTGTTGCCAGACTCCCCCTCTCCCACCGGGAGAGGGGGTTGGGGGGTGAGGGAGAGAGGGGTGAGGGAGAGAGGGGGCTGGGGGGTGAGGGAGAGAGAGGTTTGGGGGGAGAGGGCTGACCGCTGGAAAATTTGGATTGCTTGTTTGTTGCTCTGGCTTGCCACCCTTTTTGTAACCTCTGTCTTCATCCTGACTCAATCCCGCGGCGGCTACCTGGCCTTGGCCCTCACCAGCCTAGTTCTGCTCTTCATCGCCCTGCCGCGTCGATGGCGCTGGGCGTTGCTTGGCTTGCTTATGATCACTGGGTTGATCATCGGCTTGGTCCTATCCAAAGAAGACCTGATCACCGCTCGTGACTGGCTGACCGGCAGTGGCATAACCACAGATAATGCCCTTTCGCTGAACACGCTCGAAGGCCGGGTGGAGATCTGGTCCCGAGCCATCTACGGTCTGCAAGATTTCCCCTTCACCGGCATGGGCATGAACACCTTCCGCGAGGTGGTACACGTGCTCTATCCCCTCTTCCTGATCGCCCCCGATATTGATATTGGCCACGCCCACAACGAGTTCCTGCAAGTGGGGTTAGATTTAGGCATCCCCGGCCTGATTGCTTTTCTTGCCCTCTACATCGGTGCCTTCTGGATGTTGGTTGACGTATCGAAAAGAACTCAAAACTCGAACCGATTCCACCGTGTCATAGCGAGCTCCGAGTGCATTTCTCGGGGCACGGCAATCTCCTCCAATAACCCATATATCCTTACGCTCGGCCTCGCTGGTGGCTTAGCCGCCCACCTCCTCTACGGCCTCACCGATACAGTCGCCCTGGGGGCCAAACCGGGCGTCTTGTTTTGGATGCTGTTGGGCTTGGTTGCTGGCTTACACGCACAAGTAAACACCAGCGCCGGTTGAGCCCCTCAGCGCCGATCGAGTGTCCTGAAGCGATAGCGGAAGGATGTATCGAGATCAAGCGGCTTGAAGCAATATCATACCCGTAACCCCGCTCCCTAGGTTTCGATACGTCCAGCAAAAAACGCTGGATTACTCAACCGGCGTTCGCTCCATTCAATCAGCGCCGGTTGAGCCAAAAAATAGCGCCGGTTGAGTAGAGCGACACGCTTCTCGTCGCCCGTATCGAAACCCAGCGGCTTACTCCGCGAAAACCCGCTACCTAGGTTTCGCCAAGGCCAGTTTCATCGGCACCTCAACCAGAGTTTGAGCTTGCCGAAAACACGTTCGCTTCATTCAATCAGCGCCGGTTGAACTTGTCGAAATCGCATTCCCTAAATTCGGTGTCCGACAAATAGGTTTGTGTTAGAATAGACACTTGAGTTTCAAGTCTTTCCAATTTACGAGGTGAATGATATGGTTGCGCAGGTGAGCACAATTTTAAATGAAGTTGCGGAGGAGATACACATCTCCGAGGATGAACTAATTCGAGACGGATTGCGAAGTTTTCTTGAGAGCAGATTGCGTAGGGTTCAAGCTGAAATTTTTGAGATTATAAGTCGCTACAACGTTTCCGGAGTTAAAGAAATGGATGCCCGATATCAAGATGGAAGCCTTGAAGAGGCAGACACTTGGCGGGACTTGCAACGCTTAGATCATTTGGAATATAAACGCGATCGCTTTCAACGATTTCTTCAGTCACTCTCATGACACAAATTGTTGATGTCGGAAAACTAGGGATGGTTCATATAGCGTAATAATTAGGGTTACACTTTTTCAGGATTCACGCTGGCTGAGCAGCCATGATAGGGCTGAACAATTGATCCAAAGCATCTGCCAAAGATGGAGCATCTTCTAACCCGGCCAACTCTAAAGGGCTACTGCCTTCTCGCTTGC
>JAYELX010000111.1:0-4666 GCA_034717875.1 Chloroflexota bacterium
TTTAGATTCAGCCATGATGATCTGTACGAGTTGGGAGAATGCGATAAATGCGATAGCGGCTTTGACAGCTTTCCTGCTTTTCTCATCATGATGATGTACACACAATTCGATGAGGTTAGTTGGATGATGGCCAATGATAAATATGGTTGGAATGCTCCAGCACCCAGATCGATCACGGAAGACGGTCCACACTATATTGAATGGGAGTGCTTGTCGGAGACGCTCCATTCACAGGATTTACTGCCGTTCTACGCTGCTTTCGAAATGGTCGCTCACCAGACAGGCAATCTCTTCCTGGACACAAATCTCTACGAAGAAATGAGTTTGGATGAACTATATATCGAGATCAATGCCGAAACAATACCAATGTTGGTCTCAGAGTGGGAAATCGCTAGAAGCATCTGGGACGTATACGATATAGCTGAAGGCATGATCGAGCAAGACCCTGGCCTTTATGCTCAATTAATTGAAATTTGGAATCAATGCTTGCGCAAAGCAGATACGGAGTAAAACTATGATAAAAAACACACTGCCCCCTGGAGGGCAACAATCCTTTTTTGGCGAAGATGCCGCCGTGTACTTCGTGCAGGGAGGGCAATACATCTTCCGATGGCGAGACACAGACACCAATCGCTATCGTTCGAAACCTGTCTCGCCGCAAGCCGTCAAAGCAGCCTTCGCACAAATCGAAACCGACAGCGGCTGGATACCGGACGGTATTCTTCGTATCGGTCATAATCGGGACGGAGCGTGGTTCGTACAGGCCGTCCCAGCACAACGTACTGAGTTACTTATTCATGGCGATGACGATGAGACAGCAGAGATCACAGTCCCGCTTCCCGCGTTCGTGTTTGTTGGTTGCGGTAAAAAATACGGTGTCTGGGCGGTGAAGGATCAAATGCCGACTCCTTTGAGCACCCTTTACCAGGCTCCATTGCCCAATGTGGAAAGCGATGGAAGTATATGCTGGGGCCAAAACAGTCCCGGCCCAGCCAATGCCGCAACAGCACATATTGCCTGGGCTACATTTATACAATCCCCCTTCAACGGTGATCTTATTCAAGACAAGTCGGTTTTAGATGACAATGATATTCGCCGTCATCTCGTTGCTTTGAGTAAGCAAGACATCACGGAATATCCTCTTGCCGACCTTGTCCAGTGTCCGCACGGGATAACACTTGAAGTTATAACCCAAGAAATAGTGAGGTGAAATATGATTGCAGGACATAGAATTATCACGAGCAGCAAAAAGCCCCCAGCTCCACGGGGGCTTTTGTATGAGTACCTGTTGGCGGGCAATGGCCTTTTTCTGCGAGCAGAACGGCCAGACTTATCGGTTCTGATGCCCCTGGCCACTGCCCACGTACGGGGACTGCCGCCGCTGACGCCCTTTGTCGAAGTTCCCCGGAAAGTATCCGCTGCGCATTTGTGCCTGGTGCTTGAAATGGCGATAGAAAAAGCTAAAAGGAGCAGCGGCTTTTTGTATGAGTCTCTGTTTTATTTGTATTACAACAGTAGCAACTCGCTGGATAATGGCTGGGATATGTCTTTCCCAGCGCAACACGCAACCCGGAACAGCGTTAGGCCCGCATTTGACGGCCCCGACAGCACCTATGCTAAAGCGCTGATTGACCTGCACTCACACCACGAAATGCAGGCAGTATTCAGCATTGACGATGATGCAGAGGAAGTTGGCTTTCGCATCTACGCTGTGCTGGGAACGATTTTCAAATCACCGACAATCCGTGTGCGGGTGGGAGTATATGGTCATTGGTGGGAGATTCCCGCTGAAGAAGTTTTCAATTTACCCGAAGAAATTCAAGATGCCCACGAGGAGGCAGACCATGAAGCTCGATCTAGCATATCTCCAAGCAAGGACGCTCTTGCTTCCGCAGTATGAAGACGTACATATATATCTGATTGGCTGCGGAGGCAGCGGAGGATGGCTGGCGCCTTCGATTGTGCGCATCGCTAAGGTGCTGCAAGACAAAGGCACAGCTAATGTTTCCGTAACATTCATTGACCCTGACCAGGTGGAGGCCAAAAACGTCTACCGTCAAAATTTCTGCGATGCCGAAGCTGCCCAAAGAGTCAACAAAGCCGAGACATTGGCCTTTCGCTACGGCATGGCCTGGGGAGTGGAGATACAGGCTATTCCCCAGCAGTTCGGCAGAGAGCATCTTACTAGACGTTTCGCCAACTGTGAGCATTTGACGGTCCTGGTTGGGGCTGTAGACAACGCTGCGGCACGCCAGACCATTGCAGAAGCCATCGATGTCGTCTACCACAGCGCCTGGTGGCTGGATTGTGGCAATGACCGCCACACTGGGCAGATATTGTTAGGCGGCCACAATCATCAGGAAGACGATGATCCCGACTGTCTTGCATTACCTGGTTATTGCACCGCTCTGCCATTGCCAAGTGTCCAACATCCAGAGCTGCTCGTACCAGCAGCCTCAGACGGCGCGGCCCCAGAAATAAGCGGCTTGTCTTGCGTCGATTTGGCCATGATGGACTACCAAAGTATGACCGTCAATCAAAAGGTAGCTGCTGAAGCCAGTGACTTTCTGGTGCGAATGCTCTTGACCCGCAACCTACAACGCTTTGCCGTCTACTTCAATTTAGAAAGCGGCAGCACGCGTTCTGTGCATATCACTGAAGATAATCTGCAATCCGCAGTTGCATCCTGAGTTCTATACTAACAACGGGCATAAACTTCCATTTCAATAGAACGCGGATCACGCGGATCGGGCAGATTTACGCGGATTTTTAAAAATATTTTCAACAAATCCGCGTAAATTCGCCGAATCAGCGTCATTCGCGTTCCATTTTATGTTTGTTTGCAGAGCGGTTCGATTTGCAAAAATGTTACTTTATGACC
The DNA here is from genome assembly GCA_034717875.1 of Chloroflexota bacterium. Lineage (GTDB taxonomy): Bacteria > Chloroflexota > Anaerolineae > Anaerolineales > UBA11858 > JAYELX01. The sequence continues at coordinate 2,882 of JAYELX010000111.1, forward strand.
GTTTTGAGTATATCTCTGGAAAAAGAATATGCTTCACCTTTCCCCCGCCTGTTCTCAATTGGCGGGGGTTTCGATTCTATTCAACCCCATTAGTTTATAGGAGAGATCATGCCCCCTACTGCATCAACGCTTAACAAAATCATAATTCGACCCAATACAGACATACTGGATATATTCAACCGTTACGAGGTTGAAAAGCATTTCACGGACGGCACGGTCCAGCGCTCAACATGCGATGATATGAGCGCAGCACAACTACAGGCCACCCGTGCTGGTCTGTACTACGCAGGCTATCACGGTTGGGGAGTATTAGAGTATAAGGCTAGATACAACAGCTATAGCTCTAACCGCACTGAAGAGTTCGAACCTCACCCTCCCCAAGACCAAAACCAACCCGTTCATTTTTGATAAGGAGAACAATCTATGAGTACGAATAAGACATCCAAAGCACAACATATCTTGAAAGAGGCGCAAGAGCATCTCCTGGCGAAAAGTTTAGCAAAGCAAAGCGCAGAAAATTGTTTCTGTGAGCATCCTGTGACTCTGGCTGAGTTTATGTATTGGCTAAAGTTAGAAGCTCCAAACCAGGCACTCACTATCTGGGTGCCTCCTAATTGGAGCGGGGACGCAGGCGAATATGCTCAGGCACTGCAAAACGTAGTAGGTCAGCTGCGTAAATTGGGCATTGACCCTAAATCCACAGCCCCCACATCCAGGATAGGGAAGACTTTATATCTTGGAGATATGCGGCTTTCAACACGTCCAGAGTTCAAATACCAGGCCCCTTGCGTTGACTTCATTCGTAGAAAATGGCGGCAAGATACATGGTACTTCGACGATCCCGCCGTCGCAGAGCAACGCGCCAAAGAACAGGGCTTTACCGTCAAAACAAACGACTTTCACCAAAAGGAGAAATAAACTATGGCAATCCGCATAACAAACGATTCAGCATCCGTCGTGTTGAATGGATACGCTTACACAGACGAAGGTTTGGTCGTATGGCTCGACATCGCCCCCCAGCATCAAAAAACCGTAGGGGCTATTCGGGCTGAACTAACAAGCAACACACGTAAATACTTGAGGATCTCGGATGACGATGCCGGTGCAACCAAGACTGTCTACGGGCTTGGCCGAGGCTATATCAACTTCACAGCTAATGCGCCTAGATTAGCCGCTGGGCATCGTGCTAAAGCTCTAATGCTGCGCATGATAGCTCCTGAGGCCGCGCGCCCCGATAGTGTCCAGGACCAGTTCTATGCCCTGGCATGGCCGTCAGGCGACATCTCGCCAGCGACGGCGCTAGCAGCAACATTGGAACATTATGCTCCATTCCCAATCCAAATTGGCTGGGGAGAGTATCTGCTGCAGCAGGCTATGGAGCAGTATGATGCCGAGCCGCTGATCAATGGAGGGCAATGTCCCGATGGCTACGTTCTGAAAGCCGACACGCCCTGGGTAGACATTATCTCTCAGGGTTTGAAGAATGAGACCATATTTCTGGATGGTCAACATACCTAATAATGTAGGGGGGCATAGCCAATTTCTCAAACTTCCCAGTCGCTTTCCCAAGCTGGGGAGTTTTCATTTAACCATAAAAGGAGATTTTCATAATGCGTTTACAAGGACAGGCGAAAATGGGGTACTACCCAACCCCAAAGTCGCAAAATAATTTGATTTCCACCTGGCTTCAACATGCACAAAAACCAGGTGACGCTCTCACCCGCTTGATGGACCCCTGCGCGGGTAAAGGCGAAGCTCTGGCATATCTGGCTCGGCAGTTGGGGA
>JAYELX010000112.1:0-4662 GCA_034717875.1 Chloroflexota bacterium
CGCATCACAAGCCTGCGCTTCTTTATCGTCGAGTCTACTTTGTCAAATCCCTTAGGCATCACTCATCCCCCTCTTCTACATACCCGCGTTCAATCGCAACCGCCATCATCAAACGGGTGAAAGCGTGGGCAATGTCTTTATCGATTGTCAAATGCTTTACCGCCCGGCTAATATGATATTGTGAACCGACTTCCCAACCATCACCGTCAGGATGTTTCACTTCCCCCTCCTGCATCACATCCTCGATCACCTGCACCACTTCATACGGCCACAATTTCGTGGTCGAGTTCACATCAATCTTAATTGTCTTTTGCATACCCATTATCGTGTCCTCCCCGAGACCACAGCGGTCTCTGTTATCTTGAATCCAGGCATACTGGTCAGCCCGCTTGATTTGGCATACCGCTTCGCCGCTCCTACATTCACATCCAGAAGCGTGTCCGGCAGTTTACCATTCCCCACCGCCGTAATCACTGCCTGTTTATCCACCAACTCTACCTGAATGTCCTTACGCACAGTAACAGCCCCTGTATCAGACCGGGTAGTCTTGGCAACGTCGGGTATAGGTTGTATCGATTGTACTGTTATCTCACTATCCACCAATGTTTCTGCTTGTTCTATATCCCCTCGGGCAATGGCTTCTTCAGCTTCCTTAGCCAGCTGTGCTTCCTGCCTCTTACGCTCAGCCTCAGCTTCCCTCTGTGCCTTGCATTCGGCTTTCTGACGCTCCCGTTCCTGTTCCAGCCAGTCCTTCTTAATCGCATTATCCACCACCCTCTGCGCCTCTTTGAACGGTACACTCAATTTCTTCATGCGGGCAAGCAGGTCCTTGTGGAGTTTATGTGCCGCCTCAATATCGGGCTTAAACTCCTTCTCGATAGCCCTGACTGCTTTCCGGCAGTTGGCTGTGAACTCGGATGCCATTTCCCGTGTGGCGTCGTCCACTATGGTGATGGATTCTGCCTCTGCCAGCAATTGTGTCCCTTGTGCCTCATACTTCTTAATTGTTGTTGTTTCCATGATTCACTCCCCTTTCTCCATAACTTTTGCTTGATTCATTACTGCTTCCCAATTCTCATCCAGTTCACCCTGAGTGAATGTCAACTCCCACACCTTGTACACGGGCACGAACTCCAGATGAAGCACCCGGAACACACACTTGACCGCCCCCATCATCTTACAATACCCCTTCACCTGCATCATCCAGCGCCACATATCCGCAGGGGACTTGCTCGACCTCGCCGCCGTACACTTATACTCCTCCACAATCAACTCATTGCCGTCCGTGTCTATCCCATCAGGACTCCCTGCTATCCCGTCCAACTCCACTTCCCCGGGTCTAACCGCTGCCTTTTGTCCAAATGCCAGTGACAGAGCCTCTTCCCACAACCAGCCCTTCTCAAACTGCATACGGGTCTCATCGCTCAATACGTCCTCACTCTCCTGTATCGTCCTGTCCATCGAGTGTATCACCCCCGTCAAATGCAGCCCCGGACTCCGGCTCTGACTCTGGTTGGTCGTCCACGGAAACTTCTCTTTCAGTTCCCTTATCCTCAATCTCGTCTCCTTTCGGTTTATCCTTCCTGAATGGGAATGTTGCAATATCTCTCACCAGCACCCATTCATCAATTACTTTGAGCGCAGCCTCATCGAGACCAGCTTTGGTGTAAGCGTTTATGAAGTCGTGTCTGAGCTTCATATCCAGCCCTTTCTTCACACAATGAGCAAAGGCGGCATCGAACAACTCAGACGGCTTCCCCATCTGCTCCTTATCCACGTACACAATTAAATTAGTTTTTCTTGCCATGTTCATTCATCCTTTCAATTCAATTTAAGAGCGGGCTGTAACTTTAATTAAGAGCGGGTAGGCAGGGTGGGCTGGTATCCACCCGGCTGTTTGCTGACAATTATCCACAGTCCGTCATTTCCTGCCATAACCCGCCCATTTACATGCTGGATGGCATTATTCCATCTTTAACACGCCGTCCTTATACGACCATTCATCCCTCGATTTGAGAAATGTATCATCGGTAGCCATCTTCAACGCCCCCTTCTTGTCATCCAAAGCACTTACATCTTGGCTTTTGAACATGGCAGATAACAAATTCTTCTTCGCCACCGTGCCGTCATTCTCGATAATCACACCTTGAATGATTTCCACAACGGACTTGGCAAGCCCTTCATCCACTTGTTCATCTTTCGCCTTGCCCTTTGCGGTCTTGGTGTTGTTTTCCCATGGCAGCTTATTAACTTTGGTGCAAAGCAGAACAGTGTTGTCCCTGTCCCCTTCTTTTTTCAACCCTTTATATTCTACTGCCTTCCTGAGCCAATGCCCGTCCACACCAATAAGCGAGGTAATATCAGTGGCATCTATCTTGTTGAGCGGAAACCCAGCCTCCTTAATACTATCCACAAACTTGATATACTTACAAGTCTTAGTAAGTGTGGTTTTGGACTTAAGGGCATCCAAACCGCGTCCAGTCTCGTTAGGAACAAAATCACCATTCCCACCGACTGAATACAATTGGATAGATTCTTCTCCATCCACATCAAATGTCACCTGGCATACAGGAACAGACTCTGACATCCTGCCGCTATAATCAGTCATAATAAACCGCATATCACTGATTATTCCGTCAAAATCATCAACTAAACCCCCACCCTCACTTGCTTGGTCAGGTCTTAAATCTACACTACCCATCTTGTTTCTCCTCTTGTATTGATTGTTTGAAATTCGGTTTGAGATGATCCCAAACCACTCCGGCAGATTCGATTCTCCCCCTTTCTTCCTTTATCAGCCTGCCGACAGCCGTGACTATGAAATTTGTCATATTGGGATACTTGGGTTTATCCCCGTCGTAAGTTAGTGCGATTACACGTTCCATATTTTCCACCAACTCGGGTGAAAACCTGAAGGTCTTAACCACACATGCCGTATTCTTTCTCGGTGCTCCTCCATCATAAACCATCCTGCCCCCTAAATATTAATTTTCGCCGTTTGATTGAATCCTGCTCACTCCCACTTATAATACTTAATACTTATTATAAATACTTATTATTCTTTCTTACCCTAAAGGGCGCATGTGCGTACAGAACACAAGATTAGTGTCATTGTGTCACAAACCCTTTAACCATACCAATATAATCTGTCATACTATCTGTCACCACTCTGTCATCTGTCATAACCCTCAAATTGGTGTAACTGGGTGTAATACCACTGACTTATCCATATCTATACCCACCCAGTACCTCATTGCACCCGTTCGTCTTTCCTTAACACCGAGCTGGTGGAGTTGGCGGCCAAACGCATTTATCGAACGGGGTGTTTCGTGCATTTTTCTACAAAATGACAAATACATGACATATAGTGACGCTTTTTCTATGAACAATTTTGGGCTGCGTTTGCACTCCAAATTAATGAACTCACCAATTAAGTCCTGCTCGGTGCGGTAGGCAGATGTTGAGCCGACCACTTCATCGGATTCACACAACCCATGCCGCTGCCATTCACCAGCCCCCTTGACAGCCCAATTGAGTATTCCGCTGCGTTCGTCCAGGTTGGACATCAGGCGGTCACGGAGTTTGGTATCGATGTCGGTTTGTTTAACAGTGACTTGAAATGGAATTTTGATTAATCTGCGCCAGATGCCGTGGTCTGTCCCTGTGATGGCGGGTTCGTAGTTTGTGTCCAGCCACAGCTTCCATGTGGGGGTGAACTCCATCTGGGTGCGGTACTTGGGGTTGACGCTGATGCGGTTGCCTCCCGTCATCTGCTTGACCAAGTTCTCGTCCAATTGATGGCTTTCCCCTGTCTCGGTTGCTGCTACAAACCGCTTACCCATGAGTGAGAACAAATCATCCTTGGCCCCTGTATCACGTTTCCGCATCAGGGTCTGGCTCGATGCTTGTGCCGCATACCCGCCTATGAGAGCCAGGATGGTGTTGACGAATGTGGTCTTGCCGTTTGCCCCGTCGCCGTGCAGGATGAACAACTTGTCCTCTTTGGTGGAAGCAGTAAGGGAATAGCCTACTGCACGCTGGATGTAGCGGCGGGTGTCCGGGTCGGGTTGAATGTCTGTTAGAAATTTGTCCCATATTGGGCATTCCGCCCCGCGCCTGTACTGCACAGGAGCTATCCGTGTGATGAAGTCGGACGGCTCGAACTTTCTGAACTTCCCCGTGTCTAATTCCACTACTCCATTCTCCACTGCCAGTAACATGGGATTATGGTCGAGCACCCCTACCTCTACACAAATGTCCGGTTCCGACTGCGCTATCTCAATCATAGCCTTGAGACGTTGAAGGCTGGAGCTGGTGGATGCCCAGCGGGCAAGTTTGTTTGCTTGTGTGTGGTCAACGGCGGTATCAGCATCCATCGTATATGACTGTGCCACCCGCTTTGCCAGCTGCAACATCGAGTTGTTCATGTCCATTCTCCATATACGTCCATCCCATCTGTACCATGTCTTCATCTGAGGGCAGTAGAAAATTTCATCCCCATACATGGATAACAAGCGTTCGGCGTTAGCTGTGTCGGTTAGATTCATTCATCCATCCTCAGCGGCATTAATATCCCGTGAAACATAACTTCATTCTCATTCTTGACTTCAAATTTCAACGCAGACTCCAAATGTATGACAGGCTCTCGTTCCATGATTGGCT
>JAYELX010000113.1:0-4661 GCA_034717875.1 Chloroflexota bacterium
ATCCGGTTAGATTTTCCCGAGAATCGATTTACTCTTCCATTAGCTTTAGGTGTTAGTTTTTTATTTGTTTCTGTTTTGAAAATTTTTGTAAAAAACCGAGCAAAACAAATTATTATTGTGGGGGTTGCAATAGGTTTTGCAACAAGCTCTCATTTCCAGCTAGCGAAGTCGTTTAAGACGGAGCGGCATTTGCAAAAAGAATTTATATGGCAAATGGTTTGGCGAGCACCAAAGATAGACTCGGGAACAGCTATCATAATACAAGATCATCCCTTTAACTATACAGACGATGAAGGATTGACAGGATTGGTTAATTGGATCTATGCACCTGATAATTCATCGCCAGATTTACCGTATGTTTTAATTGGGAATCAACCAGAGTACTTTGCAGAGGACGGCAAAATAATTCGGGTTTCTTTGGATACATTTTTTCACGGGTCGAAAAATCAGTCACTTTGGGTTCATTATTCGCCTCCTGGTTGCTTGCATGTATTAGATGCCAATTATGACAAACAGATTTGGATTTATCCGGGTTCAATTTATGAACAAGCTTCATTTTCAAATGTTAGTTACATTGACACCAGTGCAACTTTCCCCGGCATGGAAGAGGATGTCCTTAATATTCTTGGCCCAGAACCAAATCATGGTTGGTGTTATTTCTATCAAATGGCGAATCGAGCGCGACAAAATAAAGATTGGGATACAATTGTAATGCTAGGTGAAGAAGCTAACGCTTTAGATTTGCGCTATTATCAGCCAATAGAAGCACTCCCCTTTATAGAAGGTTATGCGCGAGATCGAAGATGGGAACAAGCTAATAATCTGACAAAAGATGTGTTAGCTAATACAAGGTCGTTACAGGTTCCTTTGTGTTCTATTTGGGAAGAAGCGGAAAGAGAAATGGTATTAGATAATAAAGATCAAGACCATATTCAACAGTTGAAAAGCAGTATAGGTTGTCAGCAAAATTGATGCTTGTAATATATTGTTGAACGAAGATATTTATGAAAAAGATATAAAAAAACATGTTGGACGTATTTCTACCAAATCATGCAGAATTTAACTATTACCAACAACAAAAAGAAGCCGAAATGGCACATTAGAATTGAACGTTCGAACGGTTGGTCGGCATTAAACATCAAAGAGCTGTGGACCTTTCGAGACTTATTTTTGATCTTGGCGGGAAGAGACATCAAACTGCGCTACAAGCAAACATTTTTGGGCGTGGCTTGGGTGATTCTGCAGCCCTTGCTGACATCGGGCATTTTCTCGATCATTTTTGGTGTCTTGGCAGATTTACCTTCGGATAACACCCCCTACTTTGTCTTTGCCTTTGCTGGTTCCCTGCCCTGGACTCTGTTTGCATCATCCCTGCAGCGAGCGGGTGGCAGCCTGGTGGCAGGGCGCGGCATGATCTCCAAAGTCTATTTCCCGCGCATAATCTTGCCCATCGCTGGTTCGGCAGCAGTGTTGGTGGATTTTGTTGTCGGGCTAGGGATCATGGTTGTTTTACTTTTTCTATTTCAGATTCCCCTTACATTGAATTTGCTGATTCTACCTGTCTTGATCCTGATTAACTTACTCATCGCCATTGGCGTCAGCCTTTGGATTTCGGCCTTTAGTGTTCACTATCGAGATTTTATTTATGCCCTACCTTTTCTCATCCAGGCCTGGATGTACGCTTCTCCAATTGCCTATTCCACCAGTTTGATCCCAGAGCAATGGCAATTTATCTATGCGATTAATCCAATGGCAGGCGTGATTGATGCTTTTCGCTGGGCCTTGCTGGGCAAGGGAGAGTTTCCCATTATCTCCCTCGGGGTGGCTTTCGCTATGGGCTTGATCATCTTTCTTATGGGAGCCTACGTATTTCGCCGAATTGAGCGCAGTTTTGCGGATGTGATTTGATGAATAATATAGTCATTGATATAAACAATTTAAGCAAAGTGTACCAAATTGATCCAGCCAGTGAGAAAAGTGGTGCCCGAACGCTTCAAGAGGATCTTACTAAAATGTTTCGCCCGAGCCGGGAGAGGAAAGGCCGCTCTCGACGCAAAGAGGAAGTTTGGGCCTTACGTGACGTCTCGGTGCAGGTGAGCCAGGGCGAAGTGTTGGGCATCATCGGTAGAAATGGGGCCGGAAAAAGCACCTTGTTGAAGATCCTTTCTCGGATTACAGAGCCAACCTCGGGATATGCTGATCTTTATGGCCGTGTGGGTTCTTTGCTAGAAGTGGGCACAGGCTTTCACACCGAACTGACCGGGCGCGAGAATGTCTATTTGAGCGGTGCTATTTTGGGAATGCGCAGAGCTGAGATCGATCGCAAATATGATCAGATTGTTGAATTCTCCGGCGTGCAAAAATATATCGATACGCCCGTAAAACGATATTCCAGTGGCATGGCCGTGCGTCTGGCTTTTGCCGTTGCCGCCCATTTAGATCCGGAAATCTTGTTGATTGATGAGGTTTTAGCCGTTGGTGATGTCTCTTTCCAGCAAAAATGTCTGGGCAAAATGTCAGAAGTTGCCGGCGGTGGCCGCACGATTATCTTCGTCAGTCATGACATGGGTGCAATCAAAAATCTATGTTCGCGCGCTGCCTGGCTAGATGGCGGCGAGTTGAAAGCCCTGGGCAGCGTCGACAAGGTCGTGCAGGAATACCTGGTTGCCAGCACCGAGCGCGGCGAATGGCATACCCAGATTGCCGATCGCGAAGACCGGAGCGGCAATGGGAGCCTTCGGTTCACGGGGTTTCACATGTGCAATGCAAATGGCGAAATGATTACATCAGTCGTGGCAGGTGAACCCATAGATCTTGTGCTTTCTTATGAACGTGAGGCAACGAACGTCACTAACGTAACTTTCTTCATATGGATTCGGGACGCCTTCTTAAAAGGAATGATCAGTTTGTCAAATAGGTGGACGGGCGAGGATCTTACTGCACTTCCACCAAACGGTGAGATCGTATGCCGTTTGCCAAAATTTCCATTGCGTGAGGGTAGATATTTCCTTGATCTGGGGGCAAATTTCAATGGCATAAAAGCAGATCGAGTGTCAAGAGCTGTTCCGATCGATGTCATTAGTGGTAAATATTACAAAACGGGGAAGGTACCGAATCACCCTAATGATGGTGACTTTCTCAATGAGCATTCTTGGCACTTTGGAAGTTAAACTAGGAGAAGATTGAGTATGGAATTGAAGGATTGGAGTCACCTGAAATATATTCAGATTGGTGGAAATCACAAATCGGGTACATCCTTATTATCCTCACTATTGGATGGACACCCAGATGTTGCCTGTTTCCCCGGTCAAACAAGTGCAACGGGTTTTCTATACCCCATTCTCCGAGATCCCAATGTAAGCAAAAGGGCTAAAGTCGATGCCATTCTTGATGAGAGATGCTCAAAAGAAACAGACGGCTATGTGCCAGTATCTGCATGTGATTTTATCGAAGTTGGCCGTAAGCTTGATCGCTTGATGGTGGATATTGATGATTCTTTTGCTAATCTTAACTTTGCCCTTTTGCAAGCGTTTTATGAAGAGTTTAATCTTGAACATCTTAAAACTGCAAAGATTTGGATGGATAAAAGCCCTTTAAGTCATTTATTTGCAGATGAATTATTTGAAATATATCCCAATATGAAGTTCATTCATCTTCTTCGAGACCCAAAAGACAATTTTGCTTCTGTTGGTGATTCTTTTCTAAAGAGAATCAACTCACGGGTAAAAAGAGAAGCCTTGCTGTGGCGGTATCGCATTTGGAGTGCCCAGTCGTTCTATTATGCCAAGTGGAATCAGGATAAGTTCGGTGAGGATCGATATAAGGTGATACGATTTCGAGATATGTGTTTGAAGCCAAAAGCAATTATGTCTGATTTGGCCGACTTCATTGGTATTCCTGAGATGGACATTTTGTATCAACCCAGTCGTGCCGGATATTTTTATCCTGGGAATAACAAAAATGGTTTGACCTTCGATGGTATTTATGCTGGCAATGTTGATCGTTGGCGTGAAAGAATCCCACCGTATTATGCTCGCGTGATGGAGTCTCAATCTGCTGTTCCGCTAAATCAATTTGGTTATAAAAAGCACTTTACCGAGCAAGAACGCACACAGGCGTTGAGAAAACACCGGATTATAACGGCATTAATCCCTCGATTTATATTAACGAAACAATACGATGTCAGACACTTTAAGCGCCCGGATCCTAAAGTTCCTGGGCTACAAACATAATCACGAGAACTTAATTATGGTAAAAAAAGTGATCTATTCTGGGTGTACAGAACCATTTTGGCTGGATGTTGCAGAACGATTGCTAACTGAATTTGAATGGCAACCCAGATATTGGATTGGACGGTTTGATATCGAGAATGATGTCGTTGATCAGTTTCCCAATGTCATTTTTCAAAGTTCAATAGACGCTGTAAAAGGCATCTTGCCTTTGGAATATTCTGAAATAAATCTCTTACCTCTGGATAAGCCACTTTTAGAGAGCTTGGCAAAATGTGAAGTTACGACCCTACGAATGATGGATCGAATGGATGCATTAGGTTCGTTTGATTATCATGCCCGCGTTCGACATTATCATCGTTTATTACAATATTGGAGTACTGTACTCGACGATGTACAACCTGATATTGTGTTTTTTAAAGAAATTCCTCA
>JAYELX010000114.1:0-4659 GCA_034717875.1 Chloroflexota bacterium
TGATCATAACCAAAAAACTCAGCAAAAAATTCGATAGTTTTTTAGCCGTCGACAGAGTCAGCTTGCACGTGAAAGCTGGGGAAGTCTTGGCTCTGCTGGGGCCAAATGGCGCCGGAAAAACGACCACCGTACGCATGTTGACATCAGTGCTGCGTCCGACGGAAGGAAGCGCAAGCGTAGCCGGATATGATGTGGTCGAAGATGCCCCAAAAGTGCGCGCTTCAGTGGGGATTCTGACAGAACAGCACGGGTTATACGCCCGCATGCCCACAACAGAATATCTCGATTTCTACGGTCAACTCTATAATATGCCCCCTGTTGAGCGCCGAGACCGGATCGAGCAATTGCTGAATCAGCTTGGTCTCTCGAATGTACGCCACCAGCGCATTGGCACTTTCTCGAAGGGAATGCGGCAGAAGTTGGCTCTAGCCCGAGCATTGTTGCATAACCCGCCGGTGCTGCTGCTCGACGAACCAACCTCGGCGATGGACCCTAAAAGTGCGCGTCTCGTGCGCAATGCCATCAAAGCGTTGCGCTCTGCCGAACGGGCAATTGTGATTTGTACCCATAACCTGTTCGAAGCAGAAGAACTGGCCGACCGCATCGCCATCATCCGCCGGGGGAAAATCATCGCTAAAGGTTCACCGACAGCACTGAAACAAACCCTGCTGGGGCCGGGAGAATTTGAGATTCGGACAGCAGCCTCCCTCAAGGAAAACTATAACTCCATCCCCGCGGGAATCACGATAACCTCACAAGGGGCAAAACGGATTCGCTACCGCACAACTCATCCCAACGAAGATAATCCACAAATGTTGCGCACCCTTTTAAAGCAAGATATTCCCGTTATCAGCTTGCAGGAAGTCCCCCGAAGTTTGGAGCAAGTCTACCTGGAAGCCGTCAACGCCATCGATGATAGGGAGGTGCTGAATGTGGGCTAATCTGCGGCCTGCGCTGATTGTCACTCGCCGCGAGATTAGAGATCAATTTCGCGATTGGCGCATTATCGTTCCCATCTTGGCACTAACGCTCTTCTTCCCAGGGCTGATGAATTTCGCCGCCAGGGAGTCGGTCAACTTTGTTGCAAAATACGGCGCTGAGGTAATTGGAGATCGCCTGATACCGTTTTTGTTGATGATCGTAGGTTTTTTCCCCATCTCCGTGTCGCTTGTAATCGCATTGGAAAGTTTCGTGGGCGAAAAAGAACGCCGCAGTATCGAACCTTTACTTTCTACGCCCCTCACCGATTTGCAACTCTATTTGGGGAAATTAATCGCCGTGATGCTGCCCCCGCTATTGGCCAGCTATCTGGGAATTGGCGTTTATCTCGTGGGGGTATATCAACAAGTAGGATGGCTCCCGGAGCCCATCTTGTTGGTGCAAGTGGTGGCATTGACAACGGTTCAATCCCTGATGATGGTCAGCGGAGCGGTGGTGATTTCATCTCAGGCCACATCGACACGGGCGGCCAATCTGTTGGCATCGTTCATCATTGTACCCACGTCCATGCTGCTAATTGGCGAAAGCATGATCATGTTTTGGGCGCGTTACAATGTGCTTTGGTGGGCTATCTTTGGGCAGATATTAATAGCTGGATTATTGGTGCGCACCGGAATCGCTCATTTCAACCGCGAGGAACTGCTGGGCCGCGAGCTGGATGTTTTGAATCTCAGGTGGGGGTGGGCCACGTTTTGGGCAGCATTCAGCGGTGGTGCAAGCTCAATCACCGCTTGGTGGCGACAGGAAATCATAGGGACACTAAAACGTTCGACAATCCCAATTGGGTTAGTTTTCCTGATTCTGGCAGCCGGGGCTTTGATTGGTGTGCAGCAGGCCAACATATTTGTGCTGCCTCCCAGCATCATCAATCTCGAAAACATGGAGCAGGGCATTGTTCAGAGCGTTGATGGATTCGAGGCCATGCGCTTCTTTTCGGTGAATGGCGTCCGATGGGTATGGCTGCATAACTTACAGGTGATTCTGCTGGCCTCGGTCTTGGGCCTATTCTCCTTTGGCGTGATGGGGCTAATTGTGTTGATGCTGCCATTTGTGTTGATTGGCTACTTCACGGTCACGGCTGCCAGAGCAGGGATTCCGCCCGGAATTTTCTTGACTGCCTTTGTGCTTCCCCATGGAATTCTGGAAATCCCGGCCATTATTTTGGCGGGCGCAGCCATCTTACGTTTGGGCGCGACCTTGTCAACACCGGCGGAGTCAGGCAGCATGGGCGAGGCTTTGTTGTGCTCGCTGGCCGATTGGGCAAAAATGATAATCATCATAGTCACCCCTCTGCTTTTATGCGCGGCAATTCTGGAGGTCTTTGTGACTCCGAGAATTGTAATAAAATTGCTGGGAAACTAAGAGCGTTTGTACTGAGGACGTAACTCTCCCCCGATTTCTTGCATGGATGCTCAAAAATAATGAGACAATAAAAAAAGAGTACAAATATGGCAAAGTTAATCATTTTAGGTTCATCGAGCGCAATCCCCAACACAAAACATGCTAATGCCCATTTTGTAGTTAAGGCCGAGAAGAAGTGCATTCTGGTGGATTGTGTGGGGAGTTCTATTGTTCGTTTGGAGCAGGTCGGTTTGGATTTTCGCGATCTAACGGATCTGTTTTTGACACATTTTCATCCTGACCATGTCTCGGGGTTGCCGCTGCTGTTGATGAATATGTGGCTGTTAGGCCGTCAGCAAATATTGCACGTTTATGGGTTGCATTCCACTATAGATAAAGCAGAAAAAATGATGGCGCTTTTCCAATGGCAAAATTGGCCTGATTTTTTTCCCGTAGCGTTTCACCGCTTGCCTGCCGAAGAGATGACATTGGCTTTGGATGATGATGAGTTCCGTATTTTTACTTCGCCCGTGCAGCATTTGATCCCTACGATGGGACTGAGAATCGAAATTCTAGAAAACGAAAAAACGATAGCATATTCCTGCGACACGGAACCCAGCCCAGCGGTAGAAAATCTTGCAGCAGGCGCTGATGTACTCCTTCACGAAGCCACGGGAGAAACCCGGGGACATTCGTCCGCTGCCCAAGCAGGAGATGTGGCGCACAAGGCACAAGCGAAATCCCTATATCTGATTCACTACGACGCCAGAAACGCCGATCTCGATCAATTGCTCATTGATGCTGGCCAAACCTTCGGCGGGAAGGTCGCACTGGCCACGGATTTCATGGAGATTGACGTCTGAGCAATAAAATCGACTGGAGAGAGAATCAACAAAGCCCTGGCATTTTAGCCAGGGCTTGTTTTCTTGCGGACAGGTAGAGCATTACCATCCTTTGAGAAATGGCACCCACTCCTGATTTCTATTGATATATCTTCCAAAAATATAATACGCGGATGATGATGGGGATTTAGGTTTGCGCAATAGCTTCATTCTGGATTGTTTGGGCGTACGCCCGCCTTTTTTATGATTACAGGATGCACACGCTGTGACCAGATTCTCCCATGAATGCTCCCCTCCCAGGTGGCGTGGGATGACATGATCGAGTGTCAGAATCTTTTTCCGTTTACCGCAATATTGACAGGTATAATTATCGCGCCGGAAAACCTCTCTTTTGTTTAGATTTACATGAGGTCGAGGCCGTTTGATCAATTCCCCCAAGCGGATAATGGCTGGACAGGGGTAAGAGCGCGAAACTGTTCGAATCACGCCGCGGCCATTGAGCACCAAATTGGCTTTTCCAGTCACGACGAGAACGATGGCGCGTCTCGTGGTACACACGTTGATGGGTGCAAAATTCGCGTTTAGTACGAGAACCGGTTTATGCAAATTAGTCATTGGCAATGGGCCTTATTTTAATTGAACGGCGGTATCTTATCGAAAATCAGAAATGTTCCAAGTTTGTTGAAAGCCAACGTGCTTCAACAAATTCACACCGCCCCGGTGTTTCTTACGGAATGATGCTTGTTCCACCCCGATTTTCGAGCAATTGGGTAAAATTATATCATGAGTTGGATTGTGTTTAGAAAACTTATTTCATTTTCCGATGGTAAAATAGGAAACTGGCAGGCATCCCTTAATTGTCTCGTTCCATCGGCTCTTTATCTCGTTCCATCCGCTCTGCGGTGGAACACCTCATCACTTACAATGCAACCACTACCCGAAAACATCTCGTTCCATCTGCTCTGCGGTGAAACACATCATTACTTACAAAACAGACTTCCGAAGTCTCCACCTTTCTTCATAAAGGGGATTACTGATACCTACTTATGTCTGCAATACCTTTGACACTTCGACCAACCACAGAAAAACATTTGCGCCCCTTCGATATGCGTCGCGACCTCGAACCGGCGGCTGATCTTATCGAGTTGTGTTTCGCGAAAACATTGACCGCTGATGGGCGCAGGTATCTGTGCGACATGCGCTCGGCCGCTAATAAGAATTCCTCTCACTGGGCGATGATTTCAGCCATGCGCACATCTCTTCCATTGGCAGGTTTTGTGTGGGAAGAGGATGGGCAAGTTGTTGGCAACTTGAACTTATCTCCATTTTTTCATTGGGGGCGTCGCATCTATCTGATCGCTAACGTGGCCGTTAATCCCAATTATCGCCGGCGCGGAATCGCTCGTGCGCTCACAAAGGCGGCTCTGAAAAAATCGCATCGTTGGAGGGCGCATGAAGTCTGGCTGCATGTGCAAGA
>JAYELX010000115.1:0-4639 GCA_034717875.1 Chloroflexota bacterium
AGATTTCTACCTTGTCAGATTCGCTGATGGAAGATATCCGCACCCGCGGCGGTCCGCGCGCTTTGATTCTTAACACCTGCCGGTTTGGTCCCCACTCCAAAGGCGATGACAGCCGTGACCCAGAGAGGCTTGCCATTTTGCAGCGTGATCGCGACCCCGTAGCCATCCACGCCCCCCGGCTTGATGCTGAAACCCGCGCCGTCATCAAATCCGAAATCAACGCCGAAGTGGAAACCGCTTTCGAGCAAGCCACCAACGATCCAATGCCCCAATCTACCAATCCCCAGTCTACCATTCCCCACTCCACCAATCCCCAATCTACCAATTCCCACTCTACCAATAACCAGTTTACCATTCCCCATTCCACCATTCCCCATTCCACCGTCCTCCAATCCCTCAACGCTGCCCTGCACCAAGCCCTGTCCACAGATGAGCGTACCCTCGTCATGGGCGAAGATATTCTCGACCCGTACGGCGGAGCATTCAAAGTCACAAAAGGTTTGTCGGACGCATTCCCACAGCGAGTGCTGACCACGCCCATCTCCGAGGCAGGCATCGTCGGTGTGGCCGCGGGAATGGCTTTGCGCGGCCTGCGCCCAGTCGTAGAGATCATGTTTGGTGATTTTATTACCCTGATCGCCGATCAACTCATCAACCAAATTGCCAAATTCCGCTGGATGTACAATGACCAGGTGCGTGTACCGTTGGTGATTCGCACCCCCATGGGCGGACGCCGCGGCTACGGTCCCACTCACAGCCAATCGCTGGAAAAGCTCTACCTGGGCGTGCCGGGATTACGGGTTTTGGCCCCCTCTGCGTTGGGCAACCCCGGCGAGTTACTGGCCCAAGCCATCGCTGCGGATGATCCGGTCCTATTTATCGAAAACAAATTACTGTATTTGACGCCCCTTCAAGACGCTGACTCACTTTCAGAGTTTAATCTCACTTCCTTCACATCCCCAAACGGATGCGGGGATGGTTACACTCTCACCGTCCGCGGCGCGCCGCCGCCAGAACTGACCATCGCGGCCTATGGTTACATGGCAGAATTAGCGCGTCAAGCCGTGCGCACATTGGCATACCAACACGAAATCTTTGCCGAATTGGTGCTGCCCACCCAGCTGGCCCCTTTTGATATCGAACCGATTCTAGATTCAACGCGCCGAACTCGCCGCCTGCTGGTCGCCGAAGAGGGCACATTCACCCTGGGCTGGGGAGCGGAAGTTGTAGCCCGCGCAGCAGAAAGCATGGGATCAAACCTGCGCGCCGTGCAGCGCGTGGCCGCGCTAGATACGCCCATCCCTGCATCCGTGCAATTAGAAAATGTCGTCTTACCGGGGGTTAATGATATAGTCGCCGCCGCGCGTTCGATGTTCAAGTAATCGAATAAATTCGACCCTGGACTGCGAAACCGACCTTGCCATCGGCACGCACAGCGCGTCGGTTAGCAATCCAATCCACGCAGGTGGATTTGGCGCCCCAGCCTCGAATTCATTCGATTGTTCACATTGGAGATGGATTTAGCACGACAGCATTGGATTCATTCGACAGCGAACAGGTGAAAAATTGTTTGACGTGGCATAATCGTGGCATAATCGATTGAAATCGACCCTGAACTGCAAAACCGGCCTAGCCAGCGGCACGCACAGCGCGCCGGTTAGCAATCCAATCCACGCAGGTGGATTTGGCGCCCCAGCCTCGAATTCATTCGATGGTTCCCATTGTAGGTGGATTGTGTCGGCCTCGAATTCATTCGATAGCGGGGGAGTGAACGGTTGCGCTAAAGCAAACGAACCGGTTCCCCTTTCCTGGCTGATTCGTACAGTGCCAGCACCGTGCGGATGTGATTGCGTGACTCTTCCAGGCTGATGTAATTGGGAGCGTCGTCAAGGATTGCTGCGTGCATGTCCTCGACTTCGCCCAGGTATAGTTTTTTCTTGGGAACGCGGACCTTTTGAGCTTTAACTTTTTGCGGATAGAAAACCATTTCGCGCTCTTTGCCCATATTAGCGAAAGGCCGCGTGAGATGCAGACGTCCCTCGGTGCCGACGATTTCGATGAAAGTGTGGAAAGGCGTACGGAATGATGCTGAGATTTGCGCAATTGCACAATCGTGTTCCTCCGAGGAAAGCGGTTGTTGGGGGTAACACATTTGCCCGCCAAAAACCTCGTCAACGCCGCTATCGCCCAGCCACTGCGTCCCCAAGACGCGTTCGGGCGGCGTTCCCATAATAAATTGGGTAAAGCTCAGTGGATAGACACCCACGTCCCACAGGCAGCCGCCGCCGTATTTGGGCACCAAGCGCACGTTGAGATTATCAGGCTGACGCTGGTCTGCGTGCATGCAGAAATCGAAAGCACCGCGCACCAGCGTAATCTCGCCCAGCTTGCCGGACTTAACGAATTCCCCGGCGATTTTGGTTTGCGGGTGATGGCGATACATGAAAGCCTCGGCCAGCTTGCAGCCGCTCTCTCGACTGGCGGCGATCATAGCGTCAACTTCCATCAGGGTGATGGCGAAGGGTTTCTCGCAAAGCACGTGCACTCCGGCCTGCATGGCGCGGATGCTCCACTCGGCGTGCAGGTGATTGGGCAAACTGACATAAACCGCGTCCACCGCGCCTGAATCGAGCATTTCTTGATAGTCTCCGAAGGCTTGCGCTATTTCCCATTTTCGTGCGTAAGTTTCAGCTTTTTCCTTGTTGCGGCTTGCCACGGCGACCAGTTCCCCGCGTCGCGAAGCTCGGATTGCAGGGATCAGGCATTTGTTGATATTGGCTGTAGAAAGTAGTCCCCAGCGAATTTTCGACATTTTCAATCCCCACCCGAGGCCCAAGCGGGCTGCGCTTCATCCTTGATCGGGAAGCGAGTCAGCACCGTCGCGCTGATCGGCATTGAAACGCGGTTTCTCCGCATCAGGGCTTCGTCCAGCGATTTGCCCCGCAGCGGGAAGATGGAGATGGGGGTTTCAGGTTGGTTGTAGCGTTTCTCGACTATGGCCAGTCCGATCAGGTTTTTATCTACGTCAATCGAGCAGCTTGTGACTAAGCCGATCTGC
Source organism: Chloroflexota bacterium (assembly GCA_034717875.1). Taxonomy (GTDB): domain Bacteria; phylum Chloroflexota; class Anaerolineae; order Anaerolineales; family UBA11858; genus JAYELX01. Next base: position 3,059 of record JAYELX010000115.1, read on the forward strand.
TTGCCGCGCTTATCTACGACGGGGTCGCCCGTGTGCGGACGGCGCACGCCCTTGTCATCTACGCGGAAGCGAATCAACTCGCGTTTGCGTTTCTTCTCTTGGGTGAGCAGTGCTTTGCGTCCGATGAAGAAAGGTTTGTGATATTTGACGTAGCCGTGGAACCCAGCCTCGATGGGGGAGATGTTAAACTCACCGGCCAGTTCATGGCCATATAAGGGCAGCCCTGCCTCGATACGGGTTGAATCTCGGCATGCCAACCCAGCAGGTTTGACACTGAAGGGTTCACCAGCTTCCAAAATATCCTTCCAGAGAGTTTTTATATCGCCCGGGTGGACGAGAATCTCATAGCCCCAACTTTCACCCGTGTAACCGGTGCGGGCAATTACCAGAGGTATTTCGGCTAATTCACACTCGATCAACTCGGTGCGGCGCACGCGCGCCAGGGCAGCCTTGAGTTCGGCGTCATCAGTCAGGGCTTGGAGTATTTCGAGAGACGCTGGCCCCTGCAGGGCAATATCGCGTTTTTGGCGTTCACCCACGCTGGGGTCCTTCAGGTTGCGCAAGGTAGCCTGCGCTTCAACTTGAAGCCACGGGCGATCTTCGTCAAGCAACACCTCGCCATTGTTGACCGCGTTGAGCCAATCCCAATCCTTTGCTTCGTTGGATGCGTTGATGATCAAATAATAATGCTCCGCGCTGGTGCGATAAATGATACCGTCGTCGATCACGCTGCCATCCGGGTTGAGGAAATAGCCGTACATCGACTGCCCATCCTCGATCCAGGCGGCATAGTTGGAGAAAACGGTGTCCAGGAAGGGGGTGGCGTTTGGCCCCACCACTTCGAAAACGCCCATGTGAGAAACATCGAACAACCCAGCTGCTTCTCGCACCGCTCTATGCTCTTCGTTGACCGAGCTGTACCAGACCGGCATATCCCAGCCCGCGAAGGGTACCATTTTGGCTCCCATCTCTTTGTGGATTTCGTTGAGTTCAGTGCGTTGAAGCGGCGTATCCGGCTCTTCCCATGTCCAGACCTCGGGCTTGGTTTGCGGGGCGAACTCGTTCAAGTGCGCTTGCCCGACGAAATAGGGTTTGCTCAAGTCGAAGCGTTCGGGGTGAGTGTCGATCAGTTTTTCGGCTGGAGTGCCGGGTTTGGCCGCACCGTTGTGGGAGATTTTTGTCTCCAGCTTTTCCACGATGACCGGGCCTTGCACCTTGCGATAGACATCTTCGTCGTCGAACAAAGTATAACCATCTCCCAAGCCGCGCAGCCATGATGTAATTCGAGCAGCCTGCTTTGGCGTCGGTGTCACCAGGAATTGATCGCGGCCTATTTCATCCTGGTTTTCACGTTTAACAATGACCTCATCGAGCAATTCTCCGCCGCGATCCAGCATGTAGGTTGTAATTGAATCGCCCGATTCCAAAGCGAATATATTAGATGTGCAGATTTCATTTAGATGCTGCCGTGCCCGCCAGGCGGTGACGCGCAGTGTAATTTGCTCGGCTTTGGCGTCTTCGGGCAAGAAAGTGTAGTGCGGATATTCGCTGCGAGCATATTCAAAATCAATGCCCGCTTTT
>JAYELX010000116.1:0-4631 GCA_034717875.1 Chloroflexota bacterium
GCTCCTTATCTAGTTCCGTCGTTGGCTTGCTCAAATCCTTGTATGTGGCCTTCGCCATCATCAAGTTTAGAACTGCTTGCCCGGCCTTCTGCATGTCAGACTGTACTGTCAGGGCAGGTATCCTTCCCTTCACAACCTCAATCGCCTTGTCAATCTTCTCGTTCACCGGGTTTTACCTCCGAATCATGTTTCACTGTAATTCAGCTACAATAGCATCAACCTCATCCAATGCGGCGTTCAGATCATCGTCGTTAATCTCGTCATCCTCATTGATTTGCTTCAATACCTTGTCTATGGCTGGTGTTTCGTTCATCGGGTTCTACCTCCGAATTAGAATCCACCTACCACATCCCGTATTCCAAACGCAGGACTCCCGACTTTCGCTTGCCCCCGCTCCTGCTGTTCTCTCCACAAAAAACTCCCGTACTCTGGTATTATGTCGCTTTCCTCGCCCGTGTCAATACGATTTCCCACGTTGTCGGCCGAAAAAACCAGCCAGCACCCGCCGGCCGAAATGCAACGATCACCGTGATTCTTCTCCGTTGCACCCCTATTTTTGGTTGGCGCGTGGATGATCTTGCCCTTGTCCCACTCGTACTCCCCGCACTCAGTAACCATTACTTCGGAACGCGGGATATACTTGCCCATCTCCATTGCCAGGGCCAGTTTCTCGAACATTTCCGCCTTGTCGTTGTCCCGGCACGGCCAACCAGGCTTGCGGCTTTTCTTTTGAGAGCCGAGTTGCGTCACGTCACGGAAGAATACATTCCCGTAGTAAATGCGCTCCATTACCTCTTTAGCAAACCCCCCGGACATTCCAGAGTCTTCCCAGCCGAACAGGGCGTTTCTGAGCCACTTTGCCAACCCAACGGCCATTCGAGAGAACTTGATCGGCTCCATGCCCTTGATGGTATATTCCATAACTTGCTCGCCATTCCTGTCGTCCAGACCGGACGCCACGGAATTCGAGGAATACGCTCCGTCGCCGCCCAGGGCAATATCGCACCCCACGGTGAACGGTCCCAGCGGGGGCGTATTGTCGATTCCCGGCTTAAACCACAACTTCAACGGGCCGTCGTCCCTGGGAATCAGCCCCTTCAATTCCAGCGTTTCCGAGTCGAACACCGGCTGCCCCTGCCACACAGGCGGCTTGCAGCACTCGCGTTTCATCCGGTCGAGAAGGTCGGCCGGGAAAACTTTGCCGACTGCTCCCCGGGGATCCATGTCCAACTCGCGAGCGATGAATCGGGGGGTGGCCCCAGGCTGGAGTCTATGGGCGTTGTACCACGGCGACTGAACCTTGCCTTCGATCTTGTGACCACGGCGACCAATTGACTTCAATTCCCGCTGGTGCGTGGCGACGTACTGCTCCACTGACTCTTGCTCTCCAGGCCGTAACGCTTTCGCAGCCCCGTCTTGCACGGTGTAGATGTTTTCGGAATGCTCTGGATTGTCCTGCCAACTCAGCGTGTAGACGCGAGGGTTATCCGGGTCCGTCGCCGCTTCGTAGAAAACGCCGGAATCCACGCCAAACGTCGAGACAAGAAATACGCAATTCGACACATGGCTCACCGAGGACAGAATTCGGAAATCGCGATTCCCCGCAATGAACTCTTCGCTCCCCGGCTCGTCGAAGCAGAACACACTGCTACGCCCTCCACGCGCTACGTCCCCCGTCGCCGAATATCCGCTCCACCCCGATCCATTCGGCAGGCGAATGACGTGATCCGTCATGCTCCGCTCGTAACCGTCAGGAAGCATCCAGTCCGGCAGCCTGTCCAGCATCCACGCCACCTTGAACATTATCGCCGAATCGTCTACCCGCGAGTCAACCAGACTCTCATTTCGCGTAACCAACCCCACCGTGAAACCCGTCTCTTTCAACGCCCGTCGCATCGTCACGGCGAGGTAGATGTATGTTCCGCCCTGCGCTCGCGACTTCTTCAACGTCAACGACACTGGATGCTCTGTCTGCATCGCTTCCGTGATTGTCTCGTCCATCGCCAGAATCACCGGCTCCTGATGCGGCCACGGGCAAAACGGTCGTCGCTTGATGCGAGCGCGCGGCTCATACACCCAGAGGGCGAATGCACAAAAGAAAAGAGTATCATCTAAACAGGCTTGTACCAAAGCGTCCCGGAAGCTCTTGTCTTCCCCCGCCCGATCCCGGCAACGAATCCGCCACTCCAGGTTCTCTATTGAGTCTCTCGGGACCAGATAGCGGCCATCAGGCAACCTGTAATGGTAGTACGAGGCGCTCGTGTCAATGTCAGGCACCGGCCAACTCCTTGCCTTTTGGTGTGAGCCATCCCGAGCGGAGCGAGACACCGTAATCGACAAGCTCTCGTTTTGCAGCACGCTCACAGGCCCGGTAGCACACCTTTGGGCATTCTCCGGTGCGCTGGTGAAGAATCTCGTATGGCCACCTGTTGGGGTTCCTGTGGTACGCCAAGTAGGCTTCACACACCTGCTTATCAGTAATGTCCTTAGTGGCCATCTTTGCTCCCTTTCAGTCAGACAAACCGCACACCTCACTAAGAGAGCCAACCAGAATCACTGGTCGGTGACGGTACATGCAAAAGAGAACGTTACTCGATAGCCTCATCGGGAGTCGCCCACGCTGCTGCCGCCATCCCCCTCCGTTGACCCGGTAGCGAATTTCGCAGTGCGGGTGACGACCCCAACTATCGTCGGTGGGACCGCTTCTCGGCTCCCACACCTTGAACCAATCAATGTCAACCACATCAGTCAAGTCAGGTGGCTTCGGCCGGACCTTCACCGCAAACGGAGCCATCACCAGAGCAGCCAACGCACCGAGAAAACTACGCCGTTTCATTTGGTTGCCCCTTTCTCTAGTTTGAGTATTGCGGCACAAACGGCAAGGGCAGGGGTGGAACCCGTGCCACTGGCGTTGACGCTGGCACCTGGATCGTATGGCGCATAAGGTCCGTTATTGTCGCATTCGTGTCCAACTAGCGCGACGCCCCACTCCTTTTGGGCTTTCTCCCGAACAGCCATGTACTTCAACAATTCCTGCCCATGCCTCTCAATGAGTTCCGCCACGACTGTTTCCCGGTTAATAGTTCTCTTTTTGCCCACCCGGACCAGCTTGCCGCGAGGGTCGTTATCGTACACCCCGGGTTCGTAATGCCACCAAAATGTGACAATTGGGTACGTGGTAAACGACAACCGATAGCCGCGCCGCCAGAACATAATCGTGTTTACCGCCTTACATATTGCCCGGCACATTCTGCATTTCGTGTACGGGCCGAGTTTGGCCTCAACCATCAGGTTTCCCTTTCATTGCCTCTATCGCACCAATTCCCTCAAAGTAGCATTGAGCAGCCTGGATGGAATTTTTGGCGGCGGTACGAAGCGCCTCCGCGTCCAATGTCTGGTGGACATCTCGCGTGTTGACGTGCAAAACGGCGGTTTGGGAATAGATTTGCATGGCAAGTTGGCCGATGACGGCTTGAATCTGGGCCTTAGCCTGTTGTTCTCGCTGCCCGAGCAGCGGAATGTTGTTGATGGGCTGGGGTGGTTGCATACGATTACTCCTTTGTTAGTTTGAGTATTGCGGCACAAACGGCAAGGGCAGGGGTGGAACCCAAAACATACTTGCACGTCGGTCGCCCTTCGAGACCATCCCAAGCGAACTCCCATAAGCCGGGCGGTTCAAGAGCGTTGGCTTGTCTTAGAACCCCATTGTGCTGATGTAGGGCGAACAGCCCCACCTTCTCCGCCGCATCGAAGGCCGCGTTCAGGTCCGTGGAATAGCGTGGAACAGATACAAGACCAGCGATGATGTGTTTGCCAATGGCTTGTGCAATAGCCCGGTTCAGTTCTATGCCTTCTTTGATTGCGACCATCAATCATTTTCGGCAAGGGAACCGCCTCCTTTAGGTGGCGGACGAATTGCCGCTCCTATGTGAGTTGAAACTTCTGAAACGGCAGTGCTCGACCATTGCATTTCGGCACAGCCGACGACCACTTCGCGTTGAATGTAGTGATATGCGCCCACATTACCTTCCAGGATACACATAGATAGGGCAAGTGGAATAGGGATTGCCCGCGCCATACCGATTCCGGGTGCTGTACGGCGAATACGGACTTCCATAGCGGCCATAGGGATTAGAGATCGAATCCGGGGCATAGCGATTCGTGCTCCAGCGGCCGCGATAGTTGCCGCCCTCGTAGAGTCGCGGGGCTTGAGTCGCGTAAGGGTTTCGCCAGGAATAATTGCTGTAACGACTCCCGTACCGACTGTGCGGATTCATCAACCCGTTACTCTTGTACGGACTACCGGCACCATACGGATTCGACACGGAATCTGAACGGTAGGGATTGGAACGCAGAGTACCCAGCGAACCGCTGCGTTTGCTGCCTGTGCGAATCTCCGCCAGACCAATTGACGCAACACACAGAACCAACACGACAATCAACAGAACAGTCTTTTTCAATGTCACACTCTCTCGGTAAAGGTTTAATGTTTGCCCACTTCCAATACTTTGGGGGGTGACGCAAGTTGCGCCTTACCATCCCGTTTAGGGGGGCTGGTTTTGAGGCATGTCATCGCTTCAACGCCTCCCCTAACCCCATTGTTTTCAACCTCGCGCGAAGCGTGTTCGGCT
>JAYELX010000117.1:0-4554 GCA_034717875.1 Chloroflexota bacterium
GTTGATACTTTGGCGTCAGAAGTTTATAATTCGGATAAACCTCCCTACCTTGATAAATATTCTAAAGTAGCAGAAACTGGAGATCCAATAGATTTTGAAACATACTATCCTCCTATGGATAAATATTTTCATATCTCAGTTTTCTCACCAAAAAAAGGGCAGTTTGCAACTGGATTTTCCGATATCACCGAGCGGAAAGAAAAAGAAAGAAAATTAAAGCAAACCAAAGATAGATTAAACAGCATTTTAGATAATACAAGGGATGTGATATGGTCCTTAAACTGGCCAGATTTAGATCTTAACTTCATCACTCCTTCAGCTGAAAAAATATACGGATATTCTCCTGAGGAATTTGAACAGAATCCTGAACTATGGCAAGAAGTCGTTCATCCTGAAGATAGGCATCTGAATCAAAAAGCCCTTGAAAAGATAAAAGAAAAAGGGGAGGTAGAAAGAATCGCTCGAATCATCACCAAAGATGGAAATGTTAGATGGATAAATGATAGATCTAAAATGATATATGATGAAAATGATGAGCCAATAAGGTGTGATGGAGTTACGAGGGACATTACCGAGCGGAAGAATATGGGGGAATCTTTGAAAAAGAGTGAAGAACGTTTAAAACTTGCAATGGATGCAGGTGAACACGGCTTTTGGGATTGGAATCTAGATACTGACGACGTCTATTTTAGTCCCCGTTATTATACAATGCTTGACTATGAACCTGGTGAACTTCCCATGGTCTTAGATACATGGGGGGAACTTATGCATCCGGAAGACAGGAAAACAATTGTCCCTAAAGTGCAAAAATATGTGGAAAATGCCGAGCCTTACGAAGTAGAATTCCGGTTAAAATGCAAAGATGGAAGCTGGAAGTGGATCTCAGGCAGAGGTAAAAGTTTTGAGATTGACGAAAACGGTAAACCTCGGAGAGCCGTAGGCGTTCATGTGGACATCACCGAGCGGGTGCGGGCGGAGGGGGAGTTGCGGGAGAGCAAGACGCGTCTTCAGGGGCTGTTCGAGACGATGGCTGAGGGGATGATTTTCATTGCCCCCGATGGTCAGATCGTCCAGGCGAACCCTGCGGCGGAGCGCATGCTGGGATTCCAGCGTTCCGAAATCGAGGCCCGTAACTATATTGCTCCGGAGTGGGAAATCCTCCGCCCTGATGGAACGCCGATGCCGCCGGAGGAGATGGCTGGCCCCCGGGCGATGAAGGAAAAGCGCCTGGTGAAGGATGTAGTCATGGGCGCTAAGCGTCCAAATGGCACCATCTCTTGGATCAACGTCAGCGCTGCGCCGCTCATAAACGAGGCAGGCGAGATTGAAGGTGTCGTCGGCACCTTCGCAGACATCACCGAACGCAAGCAGGCGGAGGAAGCCTTACAAGAATATTCCGAACGATTAGAAGAAATGGTCGAGGAGCGCACCCGGGAACTTCGAGATGCCCAGGAGGAATTAATCCGGCAAGAGCGGCTGGCCGCGCTGGGCCAAATCGCTGGCAGTATGGGCCACGAACTGCGCAATCCCCTCGGCGTGATCCACAACGCCAACTACTACCTGGGCATGAAACTGGCTGAGGCGGATGAAGATGTCAAAGAATCGATCGAGTTGATCGCTGAAGAGACCCAAAATGCCAGCAAGATCATCGCCGACCTGCTCGATTTTGGTCGGGCACAGGCCGCTGACCCTGCTCTTGTCAACGTGTCCGAGGTGGTAAACGCCGTGATCGGGCAGAACCCGCCCCCCGACGAGGTCACCCTCAGCGTGGACGTGCCCGACAACCTGCCGCCCATCTTTGTCGACGAGCTTCAAATCAAACATGTGCTCACCAATCTGATCACCAACGCCTATCAGGCCATGCCGGAGGGTGGAGAGTTGTCGGTGGAGAGTGGGCAGTCGACAGCGGGCAGCGTGATGATTGAAATATCTGACACGGGAACGGGAATCCCCCCGGAGAACTTGGAAAAGATTTTTGAACCGTTGTTCACAACCAAGTCCCGCGGCATTGGCTTAGGTTTGGCCATCTGCAAGAAACTGATCGCGGCGAACGGAGGCAAGATCGAAGTCGAGAGCACCGTAGGGGAAGGAAGCACCTTCCATGTTTATGTACCAATGTTTGGTCAACAGTGAAAACCTTCACCATTGCCAAAAAGTATACAGGGTTTTTGAATTATGAATGACATCATCTCAAAAGTGTTTCATTTTGAAAGACGAAACTTTGTCTTGAAACGTTATGTCCTTTTCCTTGCAGTTGTGTGGACTCTGGTGATTAGCGCCTCATTCACATGGAATTATTTCCAACAACAGGAAGAAGCCCGACAGGCGGCGAGCGTGACCGCCCGGGCTCAGTTTGTCAAGGATGTCATTTATCGACGCTGGAACACTGAGCATGGAGGGGTCTACGTACCTATAACAGAATCAACCCAGCCAAACCCGTATTTAACCCAAGTTGAGGAGCGTGATATCGAGACGCCTTCAGGGCAGGAGTTAACCCTGATCAACCCAGCTTATATGACCCGCCAAGTTCACGAGTTGGGGTATGTTATCAAAGGTGTGATTGGACACATCACAAGCCTCAACCCGATCCGCCCGGCCAACGCTCCGGACGATTGGGAGAAACATGCCTTGCAAACCTTCGAACAAGGCAACGAAGAATTCTCTTCTATTGAAACCATCGCTGGCGAGAAACATTTACGTTTGATGCAGCCTCTCGTCACGGAAGCGAGTTGTCTCAAATGCCACGCCGATCAAGGTTATCAAGAAGGGGAGATTCGCGGCGGTATCAGTGTATCGGTGCCGATGGCCCCATACGCGGCGATTGCCCGTGAGCACATCACCACCATCGGGGTTGCCCATGGTCTTCTGTGGTTGCTTGGTCTGATTGGGTTGCTTCTTTCCTCAGGTCAAATTCGAAAGCGTGTGCGCGAGCGTGATCAAGCCGAGCGAGCGTTAAAAAAATACTCCGAACGATTGGAAGATATGGTCGCCGAGCGCACGCAAGCATTGCAAAACGCTCAAAAGCAGTTGATTCGCAAAGAACGGTTGGCCGCCATAGGAGAGTTTACTGGTGGGATCGTCCACGACTTACGCCATCCTTTGAGTGTGTTTAGCAATGTTCTTTATTTGCTCAATTCAACGATAACCGACCCCGACGAAGAGACCGTCGAATACCTGACTATGTTGACTGAAGAAGTACACCACGCTGACCAGATCATAACCGACTTGCTGGAATTTGCCCGAACTGGCGAAGCAAAACCAACTACTGCCTCGATAGAAAAACTGGTCGATGAGATCATCAAGAAACATCCCTCTCCCGAAGGCGTGACGACGAAAATTCAAATTCCCGATGATCTTCCCCCCGCGTATATTGATTTGGGCCATATCCGCCAGGCGCTCACCAACTTGATCGAAAACGCTTACGATTCCATGGCCGAGGGTGGGCAGTTATCTGTGAACAGCGAACAGTATACAGAAAACAGCTTACAAATTACTATCCAGGACACCGGTACGGGCATCCCGCCGGAAAATCTAGAAAAGATCTTCGAGCCGCTCTTTACGACCAAACAAAAGGGGATTGGTTTGGGGTTGGCGATTACCAAAACCCTTGTCGAAGCCAACAATGGCCGCATTGAAGTGAAGAGCGAGGTCAATGAGGGAACCACGTTTCGTATCTTCTTACCCGTAGCCAAAGAAACGGATAAACAATGACTGACTCACACCGCATCCTGATCGTCGATGACGACCAGAACATGACCAAAACGCTGGTGAAGATCTTGCACACCAGGGGGCATCAAGCCGAGGCTGCCCATACCGGCGAGCAAGCCCTGGCGTTAGCGCGAGATAATCGCTTTGATTGCGTCCTATCGGACATTAAGATGCCGGGCATGAATGGGGTAGAACTTTTCAGCGCCTTTCAGGAATATCATCCCGACATCCCCATCATTCTGATGACGGCTTACGCCCCCAGCGATCTGCTCACTGCCAGCGTCGCTAAAGGGGTGGTCGCCGTGCTCAACAAGCCGATTGATTTTGATCTCCTGTTTATGTATCTAGAAGCTGTGAAATAAGAAAGGACTGATGATCGCTAAAAAATTACAGCAACTCTTCCAACCCAGGCTAACCTCGGATAACGATCTTCCCAGGATGAACGTGAATCCAATCACGCTGGCATTCCGCGGAAAGCTAGAAGAAGCTTTCCAGCAAGACTACTTTGATTCATCGATCGGGTTGCTAAGAGCATCCTTATTATTGGGAGTAGTCTATTATTCAGTGTTTGCAATCTTGGATTCGATTGCTTTACCAGAAGTGAGAATCAAATTTGCCTTGATCCGTTTCGCCTTTGTCTGTCCGATCGTTCTAATCATCTTTCTCTTATCCTTCACGAAAAATTTCCAACGTTGGTGGCAATTTGGAGCGCTCATCGCCACCGTCGTTTCTGGCTTTGGGATTATCTTGATGACCATCGAGGCGCCGGAATTGGCCCGAACCTCCTACTACCCCGGCATGATGCTGGTCCTGTTCTATTGCTACATGCTGATCAAGCTGCGTTTC
>JAYELX010000118.1:0-4537 GCA_034717875.1 Chloroflexota bacterium
GAGAGCCCCAAATGGGGGTGCACCGCATGCCACGCTGCGCAAATTCCGCTCGCGATGACATCCTTAATTGGAGATGAAACCAGACAAAATACATGTGCGATTACTCCACCGACAACACGCCCGCTGCTTGACTTTATCAGCGACTCAGCGTATACTGAACACAAGTTTTGGAGGTGCCCTGCTTATGCGAGTTACAGATATAAAGGGAATAGTTGGAAGTCAGTTATAAGGCACGCGCGCAGTCTCGCGTGCTTTTTCTATATCTATATATGGAGGTAGATTGATGGATTATGGGATGATTGGAAAGATCAAAAAGGCGAATCAATACGCTGAAGAACGCGAGCGCATTCAAATCCTTACCCTGGAAGTCAATATTGATGGCAAGAATAACCCCCATCAAGTCCAATTCGAAAATGGTGAATGGCAGTGTGATTGTGATTTTTTCAAGACCCGTAAGCGATGCAGCCATACAATGGCTCTGGAAAAAATACTTGGCAACGTGCGTTGGGGAGAAGAAGCATAACGTTTTTTAACTAAAATCAGAAAGCCCCGCAGAGCTCACTCTGCGGGGCTTTTTTTATAGTACTATTCGTTTTCTATTTCCCTATCTCCCTTTTGGTTTTTCCGCCAGCGCTTAAATTCAACCAGGCGCCGGTACAAACGCAGCAGCGGCGGCGCGGCTAAAAGAGCTACAAGCAGGCCGACAATGGCCATTTCCCACCACCCGACCGTGATGACGGGGCGGCAGGCAAGCGAAATAATCCACAGAACAGTGATAAGCAGGCGAAGTTTCATGAATGTGTTGGTTTGGAGGTAATTGCTCAAAATCAAGCTGTCAAACAGCAGGTGCAATGCACATCTATAATTTTTAACAACTTCGTTTCGAAGCCTCAGCCCAGTAGTTCGCCGCAATGCAGGCAGTAACTTTTCTCTGCTTCTGGGGAGATGGTTTGCACGAGGCCGCAGTTTTCGCAGCGATGGAGATCGCTTGTGTCGTAGCTGCATCCGGGGCAGAAGGCGTAATCTTCCGCCAGGGGATGGCCGCATTGGGGGCAGTGTGCTCTGATCGGTTGTCGAGCTGCCGCGTCTTCAGGGGGTGAGACAATCTCCGGATCCAGATCTAGCTCCAGTTCAGATGTGGATTTAGGTTTCAGTGACGGCGCTGGTGCCTCCGGTTCTGGAGGGCTGACGCGCCGGGCGTAAGCCAGCATAATGGTAGCCGTGAGCAGCAATACGCCGCCGGTTGCTAACAATTTGCGCCAGGGGGAGAGCATCCCCAGTGAAAAAATACCCAAAAAGATGAATAGCAGCAAAGCCGCACGCCACCAGGTTTGCCGCCACCCAACCGTAAGTCCCAAAAAAACCACCAACAGGGAAGAGATCAGCGCAAAGGAAAAGATGGCCGCCATAACTACGTTAACCAGTCCGCTCAGGAAGGTCAGGGTCGGATAGAAAATCGCCAGTGCAAATCCCATCATCAGGTAACTTTCGAGCGGTAGATGTATATCCGCAAAACGGAGCAGAATCGCCAGCGAAGCCAGGAAGAATCCGATGAGAATTGGTGCCCAGTTGCCCAGGGTGCGGAAGTCGTCTTGCAGTTGGGCGACGCGCTGCCTGAAGCTGAGGCGGGTGGGCAGGTTGAGTTGGATATCCCGGTTGGGAATCAGGCCGTTGTATTGCCAGGTAAAAATTTCGCTGTCTTCGATCTCACTAACATCGGTGGTTGGCAGCGAATGTCGAGGCACTTCGCTTCCTCGAAGCCCTAAAACAGTGAGGGTGACATCCACATCCGAACGGCGGTTTTGTTGCAATCCATAGGCGAAACTGTTGACTCCATCAGCCTGATAACTAATGGCAATTGTGTGTTCCCGTTCGGTTGCCAGATCGGACTGCCAGGAGATGCCCTGCACGCTGTATTGCGCGCCGGGTGGTTCTTGGCCGTCTACCAGGAATTGCACCTCATGCAGGGTCTCGAGGTTGCTGGGAAAGGGAAAGAACAATTCGATGGGTGCGCTTTCTGCCGGGCCGGGATAGGTTAGCAGGTATTCGCTCTGGTAATCGAGATCGAAAACGGTGACGCTGACCCCAGACTGCTCCTCGTAGCGTGCGCTGAGGGCCGCGTCCACTTTCGTGTGCAAGGCTGGGAGCATAGCAGGCTCTATCACACCTTCACTTTCAACTTCGGCTGCGGCCATTTTGGTGTTCATGGTCGGCGCGGTCTGGACGATGCTGCGGGCGGTGTTATAACTGAGAAAGTCCTTTTGCGCCGCCGTGTAGAGCCGGGCGGGTAGGTTGCTGACAATGCCGATGTAGATGGCCAGTAAGGCGATAAGGCCGCCAAATAGCAGGATGTTCACGAATAAACGGCGGATATTCAGATGTTTTTTGCGCATGGTTTATGCTCCTTCCAAAAGGGACTTTCTCGATTTGTCAACGAATTGGGAACGAATAAACGAATGAGGCGCGAGTTATTCGTTTATTCGTTGAACAGGTTGGTATCTCTTCCCCCAATGTCGTTAAGTTAAGGGTTTTGGCCCAGACCTGACAGGTTTTCGAGATCACTTTTGGCGAAAATTCACTACTGGTCGCGTCGTATCCAATAAAAAATGGCACTTTTGGAAACCTGTCAGGTCTAGCTGTCTAAACTTAATGACATTGTCTCTTCCCCTGTATTACAGAAAGGATACCATGATTCGTAAGCGTTCACTTCCCTCATTCCAATGCTGCGCGCAGCACACTTGTAAGTGCCCGCGTTGGAACGTTTGTTGAGACGCTCCGCGTCGCCCGGCCGGAAACGCGGCACTCCTTCGAGGATGCTAGGCGCAGTGTTGTGGCCAGCGATACCACACCGGAGCGTGGTAACGAGAGGGGAAAGTATACTGAAGACGATTATACTGTATAATAAGCAGATGAAAAAGTTCTGCTAAAATTATTAGTAAAGAGGCTCCGATGCGAAAAGCCATTGTTACGATTTTATTTGTTGCCGGGATCGCCTTGATTGTTGCCGCTGTCAGCGTCAAGATTTTCCCGCAGTGGGTCAGCCTGCCGGGTGGCGTAGCGCTGCTGATCCTGGCCGCTTTTCTGGGTGTAGCCAAACAGGGCGGCAATCTCAAGGATTGGCGCGATTTTTTCTTCGAGGACAAAGATAAAGCCCCCGAAACAGAATCCACACCAACTACGTCTCCGTCTCCGCCTCCAGCGGTGGACATCAGCGGGAATTGGATGATCGGGTCTAATAAATTGCAAATCTGGGGAAATAATATCCGTTTTGCGATGAATAAACTTTTGGGGCGTCAAGTAGTCGAGATCAAGGCACAAGCTGGGGCAGATGAGCAAGAGGATAGGAAAAGTGATCAATGAAACGCACAACAAAAATACGCATTGACCGTGAAGATGAACTCGATTTACTCGAACGCTTGACTGCGGGAGAGACAACCAGGCGTATCTTGCTCATTCAAGCCGCCAGTGGATTGGGCAAAAGCGAGTTGCTGCGAGAGTTTATGTATCGCGCACAACGGCAGCCCTCGCCGGTAAGAGTGGATTTCAGGAACGAAAGTCTTTCGCTTGCCGATATACTTTTTCATGTTTGCGATACGCTGGGCTGGGAGCGGTTTCAAAGACTGGACGCTGCTGCTCGGGGGATCATTGCTCCGGTTAACGTAAACATCACTCGAAACATAACCTTAGGGCGTAGTAAAATCGCGATGGCATTGGGCAGCCCGGACAAACAAACCCGCGAGCTTAACCGCGCCGCTCTAACACGGGCTTTGGTGGACGATTTGCGTAAGTTCGAGGGCGCGACCCTGGTTTTCGACACCTTCGAAAGATGCGACCCAGCCCTGAAGCCCTGGTTCACCGGCGTCTTTTTGCCGCACATCCACCGCTCGGCGGGCATTTCTGTGGTTATTGCTGGACAGCAAGTTCCCGACAAAACTTTGATGTGGGAGCATATTTACTTGCCATTGGATGCAATTGCTCCCGAACATTGGCACACCTACGCGCAGGAATTGAGCATTGATCTCAGTTTCGATCAGATTAAACTTTGCTGCCATAATAATAAAGGCCACCCATTAGCAATTGCGGGGGCATTGAATGCATTTACCCCGATGGGAGGCAGCCTATGAGTAAGGTAGACGATTTCCTGCGCAAGCTGGGCCAGGCCGCCAGCGACGATGAGCGCCACTGGCTGGTGACTCAAAACCTGCTCGACTCGCTGACCGAAGAACTGGCGCAAATGGCCTGGGCCGCGGCTGTGCCGCACTGGTTCGATGCCGAGATTTTGGCCGCCCTGCGCCCGGAACTGGCTGAGAACGTCGAAGACCTTTACGCCCAACTGCAAAGCCTGCCTTTCGTGGAGCCTTTCGAAGGCCGCGGCCACAACGTACACGAACTGACGCGCGGCTTGATGTTGGCCCACCTATGGGCGCAAGGCCGGGAGGAATATGAAAGCCTGTCCAAACTCGCCGCAGATTATTTCGATGATTTGAGTATACGTCATCTCAAGCCCTTGATGGCTCAACTCGAAAAACTCAACGAA
>JAYELX010000119.1:0-4530 GCA_034717875.1 Chloroflexota bacterium
GATCATCACCGCAGCAGTCCCGTGATGGTTCCCAGGTATGGATGGGGCGGATTGTCAAAATAGCCCTCGTTTTCTAGCCCAGGGCGACGTCCAATGTCATCATCACTGCAAAACCCAGCATCGCTCCGGCGGCAAAGGCCAGGGCATAGGAAAGAATGGGCCGCATCAGGATGACGGCCGCCGCGCCGATTACGCCGGCGACAGGCTCAACCAGGCCGGCTCCTAAGGCGGGTCACGAACCAGGTAAAGCCAGTGGCTAATAATGCTTGTAGGATCGGATGTAGATTTTCAAACCATTGAATTTCCATACGTCAATCATTCTCCCCTGCTTGGTGGGGATTGGTAAATCGGAAAAATGGTAACCAATCTACCAACTTACCAATCCACCACATTTACGGGAATATCTCAACTTGCGTTGATCTCTTTGCTATTTTCCCACAATCCGTGCAAGTTGCAGAAAGATGTGGCTTGAAGCGTACCTGGTTTATCGACTTTTAGCGACACAGAGGCTTTCGGGTTCGTGAAGGTATCTCCCGCTCCGTGACCCGTGAACTCGAAGTGGCCAATTTGGAAGGGAAATTTGCTCCCTTCGGGCTGGAAGTAGAGCGTGATCCAGGCTATGTGATGCTCCAATGTGTTGGGGTGAGCGATCTCGCTGCCCACGCCAACCTTTACTTCAAAAACTTCGCCAGCTTTTACTGTATCTGGGGCTGTAATTGTAGGGGCGTGCTTTTCTTTTTTCCAATCCGCGGATTGGATGGTTTGGCTTAGTTTCGACATAATAATTCTCCGTATTTTTATTAGGAACCGTGTTGCTCAGAACAACACAGTTCTTGATGATTATAAAGCTTCTAGTCTAGCGATCTCACCTTTTAAGAGATCAATGTGAATCTCCTCTTCATCCCGCAGCCGTTCTAGGATGGTGATGAGTTCCTTTGAATCAGCTTTATCAACCGCTATTTGATATTTTTCGATAGCGGCCTTTTCGTCTTCGATCATAACTCTCAAGAATGCTATCCAATCCATAAATTTTCTCCTTCTGGTTTTTTGGATAGAGACTTCCAAAGTCTCCAAATGCTGTTAGACTTTGGAAGTCTCCCTGTTACACTTTCTCCTGACACCTGGTACCTGACTTTACGGTTTCCAAACTTCCCAAACCTTGCCAACCAGATCATCACCTGGTTTGAGCGTGGTTCCGCCGGGTGTCCACCCTGAGGGCATAACCTCGCCTGTTGCTCGCACGTGTTGGAATGCCTTTATCTGGCGGATCAACTCGTCAGGGCTGCGGCCTACGGGCGGGGTGAGCACTTCCATGGCTTGAATGACACCGTCGGGGTCAATGATGAATCGCCCGCGGATGTCGATACCGGCCTCCTCGTCGTACACTCCGTACAGAGTGCCAACCTTGCCTCCCTGATCGGAAAGCATGGGGTAGGGAATACCGCCATCCACCATCTCGGAGAGTTCGCCTTCGTTCCAAATCTTGTGACTGAACTTGCTATCGGTGCTGACAGATAGCACTTCCACGTCCAGGTCTTGTAATTCTGGATATTTGACAGCAACTGCTGTCAATTCTGTCGGTCAAACGAAGGTGAAGTCACCGGGGTAAAAGCAGACCACCACCCACTGACCTCGATAATCCGATACTTGTATATCTTTGAAGCCCTCGCTGGCAACATAAGCTGGGGCCTTGAAATCGGGTGCTTCTTTACCTACGCGTGCTGTAGTCATTTTAATTATCTCCTTTTCGACTAAAACTCTTGATACTTACCTTTGGGCAGCCCGCAAATAGGGCATTTGTCGGGTGCTTCGCCGATGGCCGTGTGCCCACAGACGGGGCAGACGTAAACCGGCGCAGACTCGATATCCTTACCAGCCTCGACTTCGGCTTTGGCATCGGTGTACATCTCTTCGTGAACCTTCTCGGCTTCCATTGCAAAGTGGAAACTGCGGATGGCCTTTTTCTCTTCTTGGAGTCTGGCTACGGCGTCGAAGGCCGGGTACATCTCAGTGACCTCGTAATTCTCACCTGCGATAGCTTCAGCCAGGTTGGCGGCTGTGCTGCCGATGCCGCCCAGCACACGCAGGTGGCTGATAGCATGAATCTGCTCAGCATAAGCAATAGCCTTGAACAAACGGGCTGCTTCGGGATAGCCTTCTTTCTTGGCTTTGGCCGCAAAGGCCAGGTATTTTATATGGGCCTGGCTTTCACCGGCAAAGGCGGCTTTTAGATTTGCTTCTGTCATTTGTTTCATGGTGTTTCTCCTGATAGTTGGTAGATTGGTGAATTGGCAAGTTGAGCACCAGTCGGCGGATGCCAACTTCGTAAATTTCGTTGCTGCGACATGAGTCGCCGGTCGCCGGATATGCTCCTAAACACCTAAAGACTTGTAACCGTTCACATCATCCGCCCCCCGGCCCCCATCCTGGGGGAGTCAGCCTTCCCCCAAAGTTGGGGCGCAGGGGGGGGCGGGAACGGTTACAAAGACTTGTGTTTCTCCGCGATGGCAGTCGCCAATTTATCCAGGGCCTCGAAATCTTCCGCTTTGGGGCGTCCCTTGATCACGACTGGATCGATTATCTCCACTTTCAAGTTGGGGATCAGGCCCGCCAGTTGCTTCACCATCTTGCCCCCCCAACCGTAGGAGCCGACAATCGAGACGAACTTGGTCTTTGGCCGCAGGGCGTTTGCCAGGTAGGCCGCGTAAACCACGTTTGGATGGGCACCGCCCAAGACAGTGGGCGATCCGATCACAATGGTAGCGGCGTCCACCAGCGACATGGCCAGTTCTCCGATATCGGTGACGGCCAGGTTGAACAATTTCACCGTGACGCTATTTTCGATCAGGGCATCCACCAGATGTTCTACCATCTCGCGGGTGCTGCCGTGCATCGAGATGTAGGGCAGCACGACGATATTCTTCGGCTCGCTATGTACCCAATCGTTATAGGCATCCAAAATGAACTCCGGCCGGTCGTAGATTGGGCCGTGGCTGGGGGCGATCAGGGAGATTTCGTACTCCTGAACCTTTTTAAGATTCTTCTGAATGATTTTACGGAACGGCATCATGATTTCGGCGTAGTAGCGCTTGGCCGCTTCGTAAACATGCTCTTCGTCGGTGACGTACAGGTCAGTGGTGGCCAGGTGAGAACCTAAGAAGTCGCAGGAGAAGAGCAGCTTGTCTTCCTGCAAATAGGTCAGCATAGTCTCGGGCCAGTGCACCCACGGAGCGTGGATGAATTCAAGAGTCTTGTCGCCCAGCGATAGTGTGGCGCCATCTTCCACGGTGAGAAAACGGTCTTCCGGGGCCAATCCTAAGTCCACCAGCATCGCTTTGCACTTGGGTGTGCAGACGACCTGCGCCCCGGGGTGCTGCGCCAGAATCTGCGGGAGCGTGCCTGAATGGTCCTGTTCGGCGTGATTGGCAATGACATAATCAATGCGCTCAACCCCCAGTTGTTTCAAGCGGCTGAGCAGAATGTACGCCATTTCGGGATCAACGGTGTCGATCAGGGCCGTCTTCTCGCTCCCCTGGACTAGATATGCGTTGTAACTTGTGCCGTCGGGGAGTGGAATGAGGTCGTCGAAAATACGTCGATCCCAATCCACGGCTCCTACCCAATAAATGTCATCTTTTATCTTGCGTGCTTTCATAATTTCACCTCACTCTACTTTCTCGAACATATCTTTTTCTACACCACATTCGGGGCAGACCCAGTCCTCGGGGATATCTTCGAACGCTGTGCCGGGGGCAATCCCGCTATCGGGGTCACCTTCTTCGGGGTCATAAATATATCCACATACAATACATTCCCATTTATCCATGATAAATCTCCTTTTTCAATATCTCTAAAAAAACTTAGGCTTATTCGGCAGTGTCCTCAACTGGAGGCTGTCTTTGCCCTAATTCTCGATCTAACATCAGTATGGCATGAGGGTTGTCACCAACCATCTTAAGAGTAGCAACAACACCACCGGCGTTTTGCTCTTCTTCGACTTGCTCATCGATAAACCATTGCAAGAAACTTTGGCTGGAATAGTCTTTTTCCTCAAGTGCCAATTCGTATAGAGCGTTGATGTCAGCAGTGATTTTTTGCTCGTGAGCCAGGGCTGCTTCAAATACATGAAGTGATGAATCAAACTCAATTGGTGGTTGACCAATAGGTTGAAGCTCGACACGCCCACCGCGTTCGTTGATGAAATCATAGAACTTGAAGGTGTGGGCTATTTCTTCTTGATACTGTATTTTCATCCAGTGAGCAAAACCGGGCAGGTTGGCCTCATCAAAATAAGCGGCCATCGAAAGATAAATATAAGCAGATTCAAACTCGTGGTGAACCTGGTCGTTCATAGCTTTTTGAAGCTTTTTACTAAACATTTTTATTCTCCTTTTTTAGATATATCATTCACTTTTTTCTTGACATTTAGGGCAGATGCCCAAAAAATCGAATTGGTAGCTCATAATCTTGTACCCGCTGCTTTGGGCTATTTCTTGAGGTAGTTTTCCCAGGGCGGGAATATCGAGATCA
>JAYELX010000120.1:0-4519 GCA_034717875.1 Chloroflexota bacterium
TAATCGTAATGCCGCGTTCTTGTTCTTCCGGCGCATTGTCGATCGTATTGAAGGCTCGATAATCCGCCCGCCCCATGAACGAGCAATACTTTGTGATTGCTGCCGTCAATGTAGTCTTGCCATGATCAATGTGCCCCATGGTGCCTACGTTCAAGTGCGGCTTGTCGCGTACAAATTTTTCTTTAGCCATGCTTATTCACTCCTCAATAATAATATCAACCTTATTAAGATTCGGCCATATCGGTTTTGATGAGAAGAGCCCACAACGGGACTTGAACCCGTGACCTCATTCTTACCAAGAATGTGCTCTACCACTGAGCTATGTGGGCTAGTCTCTTAATTAGTAGCCCGCTGACAAGCATTTAGATGCTCGATCAGCGAGTTCAGATGGGCGGAGGAGGATTCGAACCTCCGTAGGCGATAGCCAGCTGATTTACAGTCAGCCCCGTTTGGCCACTTCGGTATCCGCCCGCGGTTTGCCAGTTACCTAGTCAACTGGACGCTTAGCCCCCACGTCAAGAGACGACGAGACTAACTGGCTAATGGACTAACTATCTTAGCAAGAAGCCGACGACGGGAATCGAACCCGTAACCTGCCGCTTACAAGGCGGCTGCTCCGCCGATTGAGCTACGTCGGCAAATCAATTTGAAATGTACTTATTCACTGCACCGTTCATAGTAGAACAGGAGTATTATACCAGAGGGCCACATCAGCAACAAGGCTAATACACTTGCCGCGCAAGCGCCAACAAATGGCGAGTCTATCAGAATTCGGGGCAAACGTCAATAGTTCAGCGAGAAAACTGGCGCGCCTGCCAGGCAAAATACAAAGCTACCGAACCAGCAACCGCGGCATTTAGTGAATCGATGCGGCCGCGCGATGGCAGGCTCAATAAAACATCACAGGATTTTCGAACCAATGATCTCATTCCATATCCCTCATTCCCCACCACTAAAGCAATCGGGCCGCTGAGATCGGAATCTGGAATAGATTTAGCTTGAGGTGATCCTTCTAAGCCATAAACCCAAACCCCTTTGGCCTTGATGGAATTTATAGCCCGTGCCAGGTTGGTCTGCACGACTAAAAGATGTTCGCTGGCTCCCGATGAAGTAGTCACCACCGCGGGGGTCACTGTGGCCGTGCGCCGCAAGGGCAGCAATACTCCATGAACGCCCACAACTTCTGCGGTTCGGAAAAGTGTACCCAGGTTTCGAGGGTCTTGAACAGTATCTAAAATCAGCAGGAAAGGCGGTTCCCCTCGGGCATCAGCCAAATCAAAAATGTCGAACATGGTTTGATAGGGGTAATCTCCTACTTCTAAAGCTACCCCTTGATGGTTTTTACTCATACGGTCAAGTTGTTGACGCTGCACGTACTCAACGGGCAACCCCTTGCGTGCCGATAGGTTCAGAGCATCCGCTAAATGGCGTTGTTTGTCCGCTTCCTTAGCTACCCAGAGACGAAAAACTTCCCGACGCCCCGCGCGTAAAACCTCATATACTGGGTTCCGTCCGATGATCCATTGTTTCATTACTTAGTTTGTTGGGGTTGATAAATTTTTACTGAGAAGAAGTGTTTTCTCAGTATTTTGGGGCTATCGAATTAATTCGAGGCTGGCTTGCAAAATCTGCCGGCGTGGATTGGATTGCGCCTACTTTTTGAGAAGATACGAGAAGAAAGCTATCCGATTCACCAATGCCAGGTTGTGCCGCTTCTGCTATCTTCTAAAGTGACGCCAAGCTCCGCCAAGCGATCTCGGATCTGGTCTGAGAGACTCCAAAGCTTCTGGCGGCGGAGATTTGCTCGTACATTGATCAGCAGGTTTATAAATGGTTCTGCATCTCCTCCATCAATCCCGACGTTTTCCAGCTCTAAGCCCAGCACACCAGCTAGTTCCACCAACGTTTCTTGGGATGCATGCAAAGCGTCTGGGCCTGTACTGCTATCCCTGGCCTGATTGATAACACGCACGAAATCGAAGAGATGGCTTAAAGCCCCGGCGGTATTGAAATCATTATCCATGGACTCGATGAAACCCTGTCGAGTTGCTTCTTTGCGCTCACGTAAAAAATCGGGTGGGGGTTCTTCTGCCCCAGGCAGCGCCGGCCGCAGTGCAGACCGGAGACGGTCTAATGCCCGTTCAGCGTGACCGATGGTTTCATCACTAAACTTCAGTGGGCTGCGATAGTTGGAATTGAGAATTAACATGCGCAGCACATCGGCATCGTGTTCAGCAAGGAATTCTTCGATGGTTACAAGGTTGCCGAGTGATTTGGACATTTTCTCGCCTGATAGCTGCATCATTCCGTTGTGTACCCAATAGCGAGCGAAGGGTTTACCGGTGAAACTCTCGGTTTGGGCAATTTCATTCTCGTGATGTGGAAAGACCAAATCATTTCCCCCACCGTGGATATCGATTTGCTCACCCAGGTGATAGTAGCTCATTGCTGAACATTCGATATGCCAACCCGGGCGACCATCTCCCCACGGACTTGTCCAGGCAGGCTCGCCGGGCTTGGATGCTTTCCAAAGAGCGAAATCCATGGGGGTTTCTTTGCGGGTATCCACATCAATGCGGTATCCTGATTGCATATCTTCCAATCGCCGCCCGGAGAGTTTACCGTAATCCTTGCAACTACTCACGAAGAAATAAACATCGCCATCAGATTCATAAGCATGCCCTTTCTCGATCAACCCTTGTATCATTGTAATGATATGTTCTATTTCTTTGGTGGCTTGTGGGGATGCTGTCATGGGCAAGATGTTCAAATCATCCAAATGTTGCTTGAATTCCTGAATGTAGCCATCTGCCAGTTCGAAAGGGTCCACAGTTTCGATGATGGCGCGTTGGATGATTTTGTCGTCCACATCGGTGTAATTCATCACGTGCCGCACTTCATAGCCGCTATATTCAAGATACCGCCGGATAATATCGAAGACTAAGACTGACATAGCATGGCCGACATGAGCTTTGTCGTATACTGTT
This sequence comes from Chloroflexota bacterium, assembly GCA_034717875.1. Lineage (GTDB taxonomy): Bacteria > Chloroflexota > Anaerolineae > Anaerolineales > UBA11858 > JAYELX01. The sequence continues at coordinate 2,988 of JAYELX010000120.1, forward strand.
GGACCACAAACATACATCAAAACCTTACCTGGTTGCAGAGTCTCGAAGGGTTCTTTTTGACGCGAAAGTGTATTGTAAATTTTTATAGCCATTAGAATCAATCCTTAGGGCTGGCGAAAATCATTCGGCCAGCAGCAGTTTGTAAAACCTTCGTTACGGAGACATCGATTTCTTTCCGCAAGTACTTGACACCATTTTCTACAACAACCATGGTGCCATCATCGAGATAGCCAACCCCCTGTCTAGCCTCTTTGCCTTCTTGGATAACATTAACCTTGATGGTCTCACCGGGCAATAGAGCAGCTTTAACCGCATTGGCAAGTTCGTTGACGTTAAGTACAGGGACACCTTGCAATTCGGCGATACGATTTAAATTATAATCATTTGTCAAAACTGGGGAGTTGAGTTGCCGGGCCAGAATAACCAGTTTGTCATCGACTTCGTTTGTTCCTTCGATATCGATATCGCTTATTTGAACTGGAACCGTTGGCTCATCTTGTAACTGTGACAAAACATCCATTCCGCGGCGACCGCGTTGGCGTCGAAGGCCGTCTGCGGAATCAGCAATATGTTGTAATTCATTCAGGACAAAGCGGGGCACCAACAAAGAGCCGGTCAAAAAGCCGGTCCGAGCAATATCGGCGATACGCCCATCGATGATGACACTGGTGTCCACTAATATTTTTCGTCCTGCTGCGAACTGCTCAACACCATCTTCGGTTTTTCGGTAGGGCAAACGTTCACGTAAAACTGAGAAGATGTCGTTTTGGCGCATTACAAACACAGAAATGCCAAAGTAGCAGGCAAACAACACGCTAACAAATGGCAAAATCTTGCCAAAAGGTTCAGGAAGTAACGACAAGGGGAAAGCCAGCAACGCCGCGATCAACAAGCCGACAATCAAGCCAATCAGGCCGGCCAACAGGGTTTGTGTATCGATCCGTTTAAACAATGATCGCAAGGCGCGCATAGGATGCGTGGTGATGTATGGCGTCAACACTAATCCGATTAACGCTCCAAAAAAACAAAGAACGACTGTGTAGAAAGTAGAAGATTTTGGAAAATAATCTTCCCCCAGTAAACTTGACATGGAAGCGGTGAGCACCCCTAGTACAACCATGCCAACAAGACGAGCAATAAAATCAGAACTCATGATAATAACTCCTTAAAAAAGATGATTGCTAATAAAAAACGAACGCCCAACACCCTGCGTTCGTTTTACCCTCGACAGAAAAACATGTCTATTATCTATGATGATGGAACTCAAGCTGATAAAAAGGATAATGGCAGGAGACCTCAAGCGGCAATGATATTAGCGCAATGATGTTACGATGCTATTTTCCATTTATGCATGCGCCAAGATCATAAGTCAGATAATAGCATGTGGGGATGAGATCGTCAACGGGACGCGTTCACTCATCTAAAATGTTACTAATGAGATATAGTTCTCTCAAAAGATAATGTTACCGAGGGAGCTATGAAATATGGAAAAGATGACAATAGATGAGCGCTACAAGTATTTACGCACAATG
>JAYELX010000121.1:0-4514 GCA_034717875.1 Chloroflexota bacterium
AGAGACATTAGCGGAGTTGGCAGCAATTTTTTGCGAATGCTTGCCTCGATCTTCTCGGCCAACTCTCGATTCTGGCGTAAAAAGTCTTTCGTGTTTTTACGTCCTCGCGCCAGAGTTTGTTCTTTGTATAGGTAGTTCGAATTTTGTTTTCTGATAATCTCCAGCTCGACGCCTAAATCCAGCAGGTTGCCGACATTGGAGATACCTTGATTATACATTATATCAAATTCTGCCGTGCAGAAGGGTGGGCCAACCTTGTTTTTAACTATTCGCACACGCACACGGCTGCCGACGATCTTTGAGTCAATCTCGATATTTTGAATCTGACGTACATCCAATCGCACCGAGGCGTAGAATTTAAGGGATTTGCCCCCGGTGGTTGTTTCCGGGTTCCCATAGGTTGCGCCGATTCTGTGACGAATTTGATTGGTGAAGATTACAGCAGTGTTGGTCTTTTTGATGGCGACAGAGAGCTTGCGCAATGCTTGTGTCATCAAGCGGGCCATCAAGCCCCAATGCCGGTCTCCCATCTCTCCTTCTATTTCGGCTCGGGGGACCAGCGCAGCGACCGAGTCGATCACTACCACACCCACGGCCCCCGAGCGCACCAGCGTCTCGGTGATATTGAGTGCTTGCTCGCCCGTGTTGGGTTGAGAGATAAGCAGATTACCCACATCTACGCCGCATGCTTTTGCGTATGTTGGGTCAAGAGCGTGTTCCATGTCAATGAAAGCAGCAGTGTCTCCGATTTTTTGTGCCTCGGCAATGATGTGTTGGGTGATGGTCGTTTTGCCAGATGCCTCCGGCCCGTAGATTTCGGTGACACTCCCACGCGGAATCCCGCCCACACCTAGAGCGATGTCAAGGGAGATGGAACCGGTTGGGATGGCTTCCACTGTCAGGTAGTGCGCATTGCCCAAATTCATGCTGATCCCTTCTCACGAGTTGTGGTGATGCCATCTGGAGCATGACTCACCCTCCGCTGATGCTGTTTTGATTGACCCTTACATTATTAAGGTGCTTAACAGTTTAACACGATTGGGATAAATATGGAAGGATTTGGGGAACTTGCTTAAAATTGAGATGTGCATTGCATCTGCTCTTGATGCATTGCACATCGGATCGCAAGAAAACATCCTATATTTACCATCTTGCAGGTGCAATGCACTGCCGAAGTGCAATGCACCTGCTATTTGAAAACTTGATTTTGAGTAATTATGTTTTGGGGTTTCCACTCGGTTGAAATCAATGCTGTCTCACCTAAGTTTGCTGTGTTTGCAACCACGTTTGCTGTGTTTGCAAACACACTTGCGTCGGTTGGCGGCGAATTCATTTACTTCAATCCACGTAGGTCGATTTTACAGACCAGCTTCGAATTTATTCGATTGACCAGTTAGAACTGAAAAGCCCTGTAATTGCCCTGAATTGCTCTGAACTCTAAACCTTCCCTTGACCAATCTCCCCTTCCAAGCTAAAATGCGGAGTTGCGGCTGGCACTGTTGTGTTTTGGTTGCCAGCTATTATTTTGAGGCAACTTATGTTTGAGAATCTGACCCGACGACTTAACCAAGCTTTCGAGCAACTGCACCGCCGCGGCAAACTTTCCGAGCGGGATGTTGACGCGGCTATGCGGGAAGTACGTCTGGCTTTGTTGGAAGCAGATGTGCATTACAAAGTCGTCAAGGATTTTGTAGCCCGCGTTCGAGAGCGATCTGTCGGGCATGGAGTTTCACATGGCCTCAATCCAGGCCAAGAAGTCATTAAAATCGTCCATGAAGAATTAATCGCTACTTTGGGAGAACCGGCTGCATTGAATTTGCATGGAGCCAAACCGCGCCTGATCATGTTAGCCGGATTACAAGGTTCTGGTAAGACCACCACGGCTGGAAAACTGGCGAGTCTTATGAGAAAGCAGGGAGAGCGAGTACTTCTGGTTGCTGCCGACCCTTATCGCCCCGCTGCTGTGCAGCAGTTGCAGACGTTGGGCGATAGCCTTAGCGTCGAAGTCTTTTCCGATCCCGGCATAGCTCCGCCAGAACTGACCCAGCGTGCTTACAAAAGAGCAAAACGCGGCGGTTTCAGCGTGGCGATTCTCGATACTGCTGGACGTTCTCAGCTTGATGATACCTTGATGGATGAGTTGAAGGCTATCACCGACAAAGTGGAATGTGCCGAAGTGCTGCTGGTTGTGGATGCGATGATTGGCCAGGAAGCTGTCAACATTGCCCAGGGGTTTAGTGATTCGGTTGCTCTGACAGGCTTGATCCTCTCGAAGGTGGATGGCGACGCCCGTGGTGGCGCGGCTATTTCCATCCGTTCCGTGACCGGCATTCCTATTAAGTTTTTGGGAACCGGTGAGGGTCTAGACGCTTTGGAGATTTACGACCCCGGTCGTCTGGCCTCCCGAATTTTGGGCATGGGTGATGTTATCGGCTTGATCGAGAAAGCCGAATCTAGCATAGATGTAGAAACAGCCGAGCAACAAGCTAAACGGATGTTGTCTGGTGAGTTTACGCTGGAAGATTTCGCCGAGCAGTTGAAGCAAGTTCGTAAGATGGGGCCGATCGGTAAAGTTCTAAATATGCTCCCCGGTGACATGGGACAAATGGCACGTGATGTTGATCCCCATGAAGCTGAGCGGAAATTAAAGCATACCGAGGCCATCATCAGTTCCATGACCGTAAAAGAAAGGCAAAAGCCAAGAATTTTGAATGCCAGTCGCAGGCGACGCATAGCCAGCGGGTCTGGAACTCGAGTTCAAGATATCAATCAGTTGATAAAACAGTATCGGCAAATGCGCAAAATGATGAAAGGTATAAGAAAATCTGGTATGCGCGGTTTATCCGCTATGTTTGGATAAAATTGTTCGGTGCAGGCATTCTTGCGTCCCCTTCGATGCAACCCTCATATTGCTTGCGATGACAATGACAATAAATCAGACTTTAATCTGTAATTGAAGGAGACAAAGCATAATGGTACGTATTCGATTGCGCCGAGTTGGCGCCAAAAAACAACCTAGTTACCGCGTTGTCGCGGCTGATAAAGAAGCCCCTCGTGATGGGCGTTTTCTTGAAGTTTTAGGACATTACAACCCTCGCACAGAACCATCTACGATTTATTTCAAAGAAGATCGTATTTATTACTGGCTGGGTGTTGGTGCTCAACCCTCTGATTCAGTACGGCGTTTGTTTGATCAGAGTGGTTTATGGGCGCGCTATCTGAGATTAAAAGATGGTGAGGAAGTCGAGAAGCTCTTGGAAGAAGCCACTGCAGCGTATGAATCACGCCATGTTGATCCCAGGACTCGGCGTGATTATCAGCCTACTCAAGAAAAAGCATCGGTCGAAGAAGAAGTGGAAGAGCCTCAAGAGACCGAGAAGGCTGAATAGTTATTTGACCAAGTTTCTCGATATTTCGAGGCAAGAAGTTGAACTTTTACCTGCAACAGATGAAATTGCAGCAAAGTGTTCGAAAAAGCTCAACTTCTCCCCTGATTTTTGAAAAGAGACCTAATTTTGTATCCAAGCGATTGTCGGTAAGCTCTGTGGGAGGTGAACTTTGAAGGATTTAATCGAATTTATTGCTCGTTCATTGGTGGATGACCCTATGGAAGTCCGTGTAGAGCAGAAAGAGCGAGGCCCTAAGGTTTATTTCAATCTCTGCGTGGCAAAGGAAGACATGGGGCGAGTGATAGGAAAAGGGGGGCGAGTGGCTAACGCGATGCGTAAGTTGCTGCGTGTGGCCGCGGCGCGTGAAGGCAAGCAAGCATCGCTCGATATCGTTGATCCACAATGACACTCGGGCAAGCTGTTTTGTCTTACAACCAGAACACAGGCTCGCCATCGTTTGGCGAGCCTGTGTTCTTGGCTGTAGGCAAACTTCGACGTCCGCATGGCGTGCGCGGGGAGATGATTATGTCTGTGTGGACGGATTACCCCGAACGACTGCTTCCCGGCGTGAAAATATATGTTGGTGATACTCATGAGACTCTGACGATTAAGAGTGTGCGTTGGCATCGTCAAGATATATTGATTGCTTTTGATGAATATGCTGATCGCGATCAGGTCGGGGTATTCCGAAACCATCTCGCTTATGTGCGAACCGATGACATCCCGTCATTGCCAGATGGTGAATTTTATTTGTATCAATTGGTGGGATTGCGCGTTATCCGCGACGACGATGATGTCTTATTGGGAACTATCGAAGAAATCATCGAGACCGGTGCTAACGAAGTCTTAGTTGTGCGCACTGAAGACGGAGGCGAATTGTTGCTCCCGGATATTCCCTCGGTTGTTTTGCACATTGATGTGCAGCAAGGTGAGATGCGAGTGCATCTGTTGCCGGGCCTAATGCCCGCCGATTGACACGGTAGTCAGGTTTCTATACCTGACGGACTCGGTTGAAAAGCATCTTCATTCTGCGTACGGCGGGAATGGAATCCCGCCCTACTCCTGCGAACGGGCCGGCATTTCCCCCTCCCTCTCTGTAGGTGGAGAGGGAGGGGGACAGGGGGT
>JAYELX010000122.1:0-4513 GCA_034717875.1 Chloroflexota bacterium
TACCAAGTTGCTGGATACGTTGAGTTTGTCATCCGAATTGCATTTACTCGGTGTGACCGATTCGCCATCGAAAAAAGCAGCCCTGGAAGCGGTGGGGGCTGTGGTTTTCCCCAACCTGGGAGCCGCATTCGAGACTGTACTGTTCACTGATCCCTGATCTCAGTTTCCTGATGCCTGAATTTATGCGATGGCCTGATTGATCACGTCGTTCACCGCATCCAGATCGGCCGCGAGTTCAACCGGGGGATTTGAGTACCTGGCGGCGACGTTTGCTAATGCTCCATCGTGGTAATCAACTTTGAAGTCGGTGAACTTTAATCCGTGAGCGGTGGAGATTACCACAACACGGTCATCTGGATTGATCTCACCGCGCCCAACCATTTTGAGCAAAACTGCCAGCGCAACGCCCGTTTGTGGGCAAGTGTAAAGGCCAGTGTTATCTGCACGAGCGGCGGCATTGGCTAATTCGTCTTCGCTGGCTTGATCCACGATTCCATCGAAAGCCTTCAATACCTTGACGGCGCGCTCGTAGCTCACCGGCGCGCCGATTTGGATCGCGGATGCCGATGTTGTTTGCGCCTCCACAGGCCGATATTCTTCGAACCCGGTCTGATAGCTCAAGTAGAGTGGGTTGGCGTTGGCCGCTTGGGCACAGGCAATCCGCGGCAGACGATCAATCAAACCCAATGCTTTCATCATCAGTAAGCCGCGTCCGAGCGCGCTCACGTTGCCAAGATTTCCAGCCGGGATGATGATCCAATCCGGTACTTCCCAATCGAATTGTTGGACGATCTCGATTCCGATTGTCTTTTGCCCCTCGATGCGCAGAGAATTCATCGAGTTCGCCAGGTAGATTGTGGGGTCTTTGGTCAATTTTTGGACGATGCCCATACAGCCGTCGAAGTCAGTATCGAGTGCTAATACCAACGCTCCGTTGGCAATGGGCTGCACGAGCTGGGCGGTAGAGACCTTGCCGCGCGGCAGCAAAATCACAGCGGGGATTCCCGCCGCCGCCGCGTAAGCGGCCAAAGCAGCCGATGTGTCACCGGTCGAGGCGCAAGCCACGGCGCGGATTGGCTTTCCGTCGCTAATCATCTGTTTGACCACCGAGACCAGCACAGTCATACCTAAATCTTTGAATGAGCCGGTATGGCTGTTGCCGCATTGCTTGATCCACAAGTCAGACACACCGATTTCCTGGCCCAATCGCTCCGCCCAAAAACAGTTTGTATGACCTTCGTACATCGAAACGATATTCTCGTTCGCGACCTGGGGGAGCACCCATTCTTTCTTTCCCCAAATGCCGCTCCCGTAAGGCCAGATGTTAGTGCGGGTACGTTCGTCGAAAAGCGTTTTCCACTCATCGGCGCTGTGTTCCTTTAACGCGTCGATGTCGTGTTCTACGTCAAGCAAGCCACCGCAATGCTCGCAATGATAAATTACATCGTAAATCGAATAACGTTCTCCACAGCCGTGGATACATTCGTACCAACTTTTATAAGTCATTATTGGCCTCCTATTAACCTTAGTCTTTTAGTCCTTAGTCTGGTAGTCTGGTAGTCACGAGCTCCCTGTTTCCCTGCTCCCTTGATTTCCTAGTCACTGATTCCCCCAAGCGCGTGGGTTTCCACCCGATGGATGGATTGATAGCCCTGGGCCGCCAACTCATCTGTCGGCAGCGAGGCTTCGTCGGGTTTGTCCGAAAGTCCGAACAGCAACGCACCCGCGGCTTTCCAGCGCAAGGCTGCTTCCCGCACTTCTTGGGTGATAACTATCTCGTTAGCCAGGAGATCATCCACCGAGGCGTCATCATCCAAACAGCCCATTCGCTCGATAGTAGCAAGGTATTCATTGCGGCGAAAAGCTTTGAAAGGCGTAGGGTCGCCGGCCTGCACGCGGGTGTAAATGCTGCGGTGAATATCGCCCAGCGAAGGTGGTAGTTGATCGGCAGCATCATCAACCGAGGCGATGAATTGCTCGAATGACCCTATCTGCCCCGTGCGGATCGATTCAACCAACAACCCCAGGCTATATAAACCACTACCTAGAATCAGACAAACATAAGCAAGATAATCCTGATTGTCGGTCGTGAAATGATGAAACTCAGTTTGGTTAAGTTCGGCATAATTAACTTGAAAAGCATCAGCATCAAAGTCAGCCCCCAAGAGGTGTTCAACCGTGCGGCGGACAGCCTCGACGCGGACCTGGTTGATAACATGGTCATTGCGCCCGCGCGCGCCTATGGTGGTTTTGTCTATATCGACGATGATGGCCGTATGCTCGTCGATGGGGAAATTGCGCTCCCGGCAAAATTGCTCGAAGTTATCTATGGCCGCCCAGGTGTTGGCTAAATACAGACTGCACGCGCTTGGGGTGTCCTTTTCGATAATCTCCGGCGGCAGCGGTTGGCTCTTTTCCGAGGCGATGAAGGCCAGCCCCGGCCAATCTCCGGCCCGAGCGATGTTAACGAAGGCAGTACCGTCATTTAAGCGTGTGTCGCCGATGTAGATCAGCCGCTCGATAGCATCATCTGGCGCATCCAACACCCGCGCGGCTTGCAATAATTGAACAATGACGCGAGCGTAAGCATCCTGGCTCTTGCGCGGCGTAATACCAACGGGCACATCTGCACGCGCCCTGACATCATCCAGCGACGGGATGCGTTTGTCGAGCGGGGTTAAGTTGCGATAGACAATAAAATCATTTAAAAATTCAGAAACTGATGTACGTGGATAAACTTTCATTTGATGACTCCTGTGAAAAAGTGTTAGGGTTTGTTTGGAGTGTGTACAGGGCAATCGCATTTGAAAAAATATTCTCCAATTCCCAAGGGATAGCGATGGTCTCCCGACCGAGCGGTAGAGTGTAGCATCCCCGTTCGGTGGGGACACCTTCACTATCGCGGGGGAATTTAAATATACCCGTCAGCGACGAGCAGTTCAGCGCTCAGGATTGCGCCGCCAGCCGCCCCTCATGGTCTCCCGAGAAAAAGTGTTAGGGTTTGTTTGGAGTGTGTACAGGGCAATCGCATTTGAAAAAATATTCTCCAATTCCCAAGGGATAGCGATGGTCTCCCGACCGAGCGGTAGAGTGTAGCATCCCCGTTCGGTGGGGACACCTTCACTATCGCGGGGGAATTTAAATATACCCGTCAGCGACGAGCAGTTCAGCGCTCAGGATTGCGCCGCCAGCCGCCCCTCTGATCGTGTTGTGAGACAGGGCCACAAAGCGGATATCCAACACCGGGCAGGGCCGTAATCGCCCAACACTGATCGCCATTCCCCCGCCAGCGTCGCGGTCTTTGCGCGGTTGGGGGCGATTTTCCTCGTCAAGATAAATGATCATTGGATGGGGTGCTGAAGGAAGACCCAGTTCTTGCGGCTTGGCCTCGAATTCAGCCCAGATGGAAATAATTTCGTCCCGCGATGGTTTCTCGGACTCGAACCCGAGACTGACACAGGCCGTATGTCCATCGATAACGGGAACGCGATTGCAGTGTGCCGAGATGCTCAGCGCCTCGTTGTAGACAATCTGCCCAGCTTTGATGTCACCCAGAATCTTCAATGGCTCGCGCTCGGTCTTTTCTTCCTCTCCCCCAATGAAGGGTACGACGTTATCAATCATATCGAGGGACGAGACGCCGGGGTAGCCGGCCCCAGACACCGCTTGCAGGATGGTGACAATGATGCTTTCGATGGGGTAGCCAGCTTTCATCAAAGCATAGACCGGGGGCAGATAGCTCTGTAAGCTGCAATTTGGTTTCACAATAATGAAGCCCTCACTCCAGCCCCGATTCTCCTGCTGCACAGGGATAATAGCGGCGTGGTGCGGGTTGATTTCCGGAATCAGCATCGGCACATCGCTGGTGTGACGATGGGCTGAATTGTTAGAGATGACAGGCAGCCCTTTGGCAGCGTAGCGTTCTTCGAGTTCACGCACCGATTGCTTATCCATTCCCATTGCCGAGAAGACAAAGTCGCACTGAGCCGCGGCTGTTTCCACATCGTATGCATCTTCGACGATTAGCTTTGCAACTGATGGAGGTATGTTTTCATCCATCACCCAGCGCGTTCCCACGGCTTCTGCGTAAGTCTTGCCAGCCGAACGCGGCGAGGCGGCGATGTGCGTTACCTGAAACCAGGGGTGATTTCTCAACAGTCGAAGATAATTCTGCCCCACCATGCCGGTTGCCCCAATAACACCCACATTGAATTTTTTCATGTTGTTCTCTTCTTCCTGAGTACCACTTCATTGTGAATCGCTCTTACAGCATCGGATGCATCCTCAGCAGCGACAGCCAAAGAAATGCTGCACTCGGACGAGCCTTGCGCCACGGCGATGACGTTGATTTCAGCCTGGGCCAACGCTCCAAAGATACGCGCCCCTACGCCCGGTGTGCTGCGTAATCCTGCTCCTACCGCGGTGACAATTACCACGTTGTCTGTCGACCAAACCCGGTCAATGTCTTTGCGCGACAATTCTAATGCCACCTCTTCCTCGATGGAATTAACTA
>JAYELX010000123.1:0-4506 GCA_034717875.1 Chloroflexota bacterium
ATGTAAATGTATGGATGAAGTGCCCTGACCCTCATGCGATAAGGTGCATTTATCAGAGGAAATAATTAGGTAAAGAAAAAGATAAGCTGTCTCTTTTATAAAAATGTAGATTTTGGGATTCTTAAAACTCCCAAAATCTGCTTATTCTTGAGAAAGCAATGATAAAAGTAGGTAAAAAATGAGATGTAGTAATTGTCAGGAACTTTTGCAAGAAGGCGACCTCTTTTGTGAAAACTGTGGTGAGCGGGTCGTTCAGTTGGCTGATCAATCTCTTGCTCAACAAGTTGTTCCGGAGAAGAGGAAACGGATATCGCCCTGGCTAATAGTTGTGATTATATTTGTTTGCCTGATACTATGTGGTTGTGTGGTTGTGTGGCTTTGGGCGGAGTGGATGCGGATACTACAGGCTTGAGAAGAGTAGAGCTCCTTGTTTCTTCAGATGAGATGCAGTAACCGTTCCAGATGCAGTCCCAACTGAAGCCATACAGTTCTCAGCGAAAACGACTAGACGCAGCATTTCAATCCTTGTGGCTGAGTTGGAATAATTGATCCGATCAAGCCAAAACACATATTACCCTGACACCGTAGTTGCCACAAATTGGTCTATATTGAGAATCTCTACCATCTTTAAGGAGGGGTAGATGAAAGAAAAACGCCTCGGCATTTTTCGATTGAGTATAATCGTTGTTGTTTTATGGGGGATAGTTCAACCTGTATCTGCCAACTCAGTTGAACGCCCGTATCAAGAGCGAACTCTACTCACAGAAAACAATGTTAACGAGTATTATCACCAAGATGCTGAAAAAGATCGAGCTGAAAACAACCAGGGCATATCTACGGGTTCCGTGCTTGATACAGAACGGGAGAATGGCAGCCAGAATACGGTTGCAGATGGTCCAGCACAGATTGCAGACGCTCAAAGTGACGATATAATCGTGTTGGATTTTGGTCCCGATGATGGGGTAATCATAGACGGATTTTTGATGTGGTGGCACTTCGACGAAGATCGCGGTGATGGAAACAGATGGCTAAATACCTTACAGATGCGGAAACCTGAAATCGAGGCTTTGCATTTAGAAATCGATCTCAATCAGATGTCGATGAGCGGTACAGTGAAAGTTTCTGGTGTTGACGATGGAGACCCCAACAGACTTGCGGAAGGCGAATTTATCCATACTGAAGGAACAGCGGAGATCAGCTTTTGGGATGTGTCTGTGGTATGGCGTGAATCGGATGAACGCTGGTGGTTTTCAGGCGAAAGTGGGGAGGCGCAAATTGCTATCGAGGGTTCATACCACTTAGAAAATTTCATATCCGAAAGAGACACCACCCCGTATATTAGTGACAGTGACTCGACGTCTGACAACGTGCCGGTGCCCTTTGTCATGGGATATTTGACTGATGAATTGGTGTTGGAAGTGCATGCTTACAACTCCAATTGGGATACTGTGGGAACTGAGTTAGAAATCACCATTCCTCAAATAGAACTCTCTATTCCTCGAAAAGGACAGCCACAACAGGAAGAAGCACCTAATACTCCTCAAGAAGAACTGCCCCAATTAGAAGAAGCGCCTGCCCTGTCAGATAACCTCGACGCGCCCTTTTCGATCAACACGGGCTGTGATGCTTCCATTGCCAGCGGGCAAGATATTGATTGCAATTTGAGTATTCAGCGCGAGAATGATGATATCGGTCTACTGACTGTTATCTGGATTATGGACGGGTATGTTGCCAGCGAAGAACAGGTGCTGGGGGATTATTCATTTTTCCATTTCCCAAATCCGCCGCCGGGCACACACACGGTGCAGGTTCAGGTTATTGATTCCCAAGGGAACGTACGGGTGGCGGCAGTGGATGTGAAAGTAGGCGGCTTTGCTTCGCCTGATGAGGCGCCTGATAAGATACCTCCCGGGGCACAAACAGCTGCGGCTGTAGGCACAACTGCACTTATCGCAGCCTGGTTGTGGGCGGAATGGATGCAGGCAAAGAGCAATGCTTTGGCTGAAGATCGCCGGGATGCAAAAGAAGCCAAAGGGCGCCAAGCCTGGTATGAGAAGCAGATGGCGCGCAACGACGAGGTGAGAGATCGCCAGCAGATATTAGAAGCGCAGCAACAGGCTCTGGAAGCTGAGTGGAAGCGTTATCGCAATGCACTGCTGGAGCTAGTTAAGGAACACAAAAAAAGCGGATACCTGGTCGATCTGCTGGATGATATGCAGCCTGATGCCTGTCAAGACGGCAAGTGGGATGCTAACGCTCTTAGGCGGTTGGAGGGTTTAATAAACACCCATCTGGGGATGGATCGCCAGCATGAAGTGCAGTCAGAATGGAAGCGCATGTGGGATTTTTACAGGCGTTCTGAAGCGGAACTCAATAGCATTTTGCGCGGCGATGCGATGACCGGTGTTGAATTGGTGGCTGGCTTGCTTACCGGGGGGCGTTCTGATCTGATCTTCATGCCTATGAAGGCGATTTCCAGTGCGGTTTATGCGCGACGGCGGGCGATAATGCTGGGCAAAACAGGTTGGGATGCTGGAAAATCGGTGATGAAAGAAGCGGGCAGTACCCTGCTTACAGATTATGCAGTGGGTAAAGTCGTCGGTGGAGTGGTGGACAAAGTCATTGGTGGTGGCGTAGCAGTGGGCAGAAAAATGATTGGCGAAGAAGGCGCAGAGACCGTAGCAAAATGGTGGCAGAAAACCGGCACGAAGCTGGGTGTCATTCCCAAACCCGCCAAGAATCTGCCAGTCATCCGCCAAAGTTGGGGCAGGGGACCGCAGGTATATCTGGACCGGCCGATTTACAGACCAGGCAGCAGAATCCCAATCGGTGTTGGCTTTGAAAACGGTCTGGAACGCATTGGGCGGATAGATGGCGATCTTGCCAACAATGTCAGACGCATTATTGGAGAAGGTGCCCAAGTAGACCCACATATCAATAATATTTTATCACCGGGCAATCCCTCCTACACGATGACAGCCCAGGACGATATTGCAGTCAGCCTTATGAATAACTCCTCGTATAAGCAGGCTGTGCGGGAAGGTTTGGTCCCTGTCAGGGTGCAGCAGGCTGGGTACCAAACCCGGGACAAGTTCGCTAAAAACGCCATGATGGAAGCCTTCCAGGCACTGGACAAGATCGACTTGAATGGACAAACCGCCAGCAGCTACCTGAAAAGTGTGACGGTCACCGGAACTGGATCGAGACCCCTGAACCCGCGAGCGGTGGGACGGTTTACCGATTGGGATGCTACCGTGGTTGCATCCGCTGATAGTGGCGCGGTTGGTCGGGAGGCAGAGGAACTGTTTGCCGCGAAATTCAATGCTAATTTGCGGCGTGCCGGGGTGAATGCCGATACCGCCGAAATAAGTATGTTTGCCGGGATACATGCCAGCCCGGATGCTCCCATTGCAGGTGGATACAGCAGCGAAGGGCTGACGCATTGGGTCAAGAAAGATATGATCTATCAGGGTCAGAGTGGCATCAGGATGAAAGATGGGGGTATGCTCTTCGGTGCACATCCCGATGTGGAGCCTATGGCGGGTTTTGGCCCGATGGATGTAACCCCACGCTTCCCTGCCGTATCAGGAGATGTTACTGGTGATGCTCGACGCATTGTCGAACACCATATCAATGCTCGCATCGCTGAAACGGGTGGACCGCTTGATCCCTTGACGGTGTTGCGCTTGGAGGGCAAGCATTCGCCCCGAGTATGGAATGCGAACAATGCGGGCAGCGGAGCAGATATGCCTGAGTGGATGAACAAAGTGATGCGTTTGAAAAGGGATCCTGATTATCATCTCAGCGGTGCTGAATTGGATGATGTCTGGAAAAACTATACTGACCACTTGGGATTGTCGCCAAATATTGGAGGTGAAGGATGATGGCAGTGTTACAGCCTTTGAATATTAACAAACAGGAATTACACCAATTACTATTGCTTTCTGGCGGGCAGCCCGAGACAAATTCACCGCTTGTGAACTTGTCTACCGAGCAAGAGACCAGCACACCTATTCAAATAAGTGATACGTTTAAAAATAGTGGTTGGTTAGAAAAACATACTGACCCGGTTCAGCTTGGGCTAACTGTTCAGGCCAAGTCTGTATTGCAGGCTCTCCTGCAGCCAAAAACAAGTGTTCAGCTTGTCCTGGGGGATTTACAGGAGATTCTGATCACAGAGATGTACAGTGATAATGGATTCCGGGATGGGGAATTGGTGATCTTCACAGAGAGAAAAGCCGAAAATAGCTATGTGATCCGGCCGGGTGTTTCTCCTGGTCAGGTATCGAATGCCTTGCTGGAACACTTGATGATTGGACCGCGGTTGGATGGACTGGAATTTGCTTTGAACCTGCCTTCGCAAACTGCGCTGATATTTTTCTGTGTGCTAGACTGGATACATACATTGAGATTGTTGAGCAAGGTGCATAACGACAGGCAAATCTCATTTGGTTTCACTCCCCAGAATATTTGGCAACGTGCGATGGAAATTCAGATGGGCGACGA